>JADFYH010000004.1 GCA_015233135.1 Deltaproteobacteria bacterium | reverse complement strand
GAAGATCCGTCGCTATTTTTTAGAGGAAAAAGTGGGTCCCTATCCTTGCGAACCACCGGGTCCCTATCATGCGTACAGGTGGGGCCCTATCATGCGAACTCCAGGCTCCCTGTCATGCGCGCTGACACTGATGGCCTGTGTGCCAAAGCTCGGATTAATCTTTGTCCCTGCGATTGCTGCCGCTGAGTTGATGTCCGCATTCACAATCTCATCATCCTTAATCTTCGCACTCGTCACCGAATCCGTCGTCAAATCCCCCGCTACAATACTATTCCCAAGATTCAACTTCGAGTAGACTATCCCCGCAGTGTCACTGATATCCACATTTGCAATCGTGCCATCAAGAATGTTAGTTGTGGTAACAGAACCTGCACCCAAACCACTTGACACCGAGGCCCCCGAAGCCCACGAAAAATTTCCAACTCCATCATTGGTGAGTACACCCGAGGCATTATCCGCAGGCAACGTGTAAATCACATTACCCGTCATCGCTCCACTCGGTTGAAGCGTGACACTATAATCACTTCCTCCCTCTTTTGAATTAATCTTGATCGAACCACTACTCATCCCCCCCGTACCAAAACTCACTTGCCCGCTCACTCCCAGGGTCCCTGCCACCGTGGTGTCACCTGACGATCCCGTCACTACAAATTTATTCGTATTGACTTTAAGATCCTGACTCCCAAAGTCCGGTGATATCTTCGACCCCGCTATCGCTGCATTGCTGGCGATATTCGCATCCACAATAGTCGTATTCGCTATCTTCGCTGAAGTCACCTGGGCATCCCCTATCTTTACCGTCGTCACTGCATCATCCGCAAGCTTCACAGTCGTTACATTCGAATCGGCAACCTTTGCCGTCGTTACTGCATTATCCGCAATCTTCGCGCTTGTCACCGCGTTATCATTAATTTTTGTGGTGCTTACCGTCGCGTCATTGATCTTTGCTGTTGTTACATTTGCATCCAAAATCTTCGCTGTGGTCACTGCACTATCATTGAGCTTTGCAGTTATCACCGCAGAGTCGTTAATCTTTGCACTGGTCACCGCTGCATCATTAATTTTTGCTGTAACCACTGCAGAGTCTGCCAATTCAGTTGAGGAAATCCCTCCCACTGCAACTCCTAAAGTGACAGCCCCACTCGCTCCTCCCCCGCTCAGGCCTGTCCCTGCAACAACTCCGGTAATCCCTCCCGCTCCAGCATTTGACCAACTCAATACTCCGTTTCCATTGGTGCTCAATACCTGCCCCAATGTTCCAGCATCCACAGGCAAGGTTAAAGTATAATCCGCTGCCAAGGGAGGCACTGTTAGAGTGACTCCACTGGAACCCTCATTGCTGTTTTCTTTAATCACCACTATGCCCGCCGAACTCGATCCGTTACTCACAGTCAAACCCGCATTCAGAGTCGTGACCCCAGTTACTAACAAACTACCACCCACTGCCGTATTTCCAGAACTTCCAGTCACTACAAATTTATTCGTATTAATTTTAAGATCTTGATTTCCAAAATCTGGGTTGATCTTCGACCCCGCTATCGCGGCATTCGTATCGATGTTTGAATTCTTAACATCCGTTCCAATCTTCACCGAAGTCACCTGAGCATCTGCTATTTTTGCAGTGGTAATTGAGTCATCGGCTATTTTTGCGTTGGTCACATTTGAATTCAATATCTTCGCCGTCGTGACGGCATCCTCTGCCAGATTTGTACTCCTCACCGCTCCAGCGTTAATTGTGGGATTAGGATAAGTTCCCGTCAGATCTCCGCCAGCCGATCCTCCGGGGGCAACACCACTGATAGTTGTATTTCCCGCAGCCGTGAGTCGACCTTGGGAATCGACGGTGAAAGTTCCCACCTGGGTAGCAGAACCATAGCTTCCCGCCGAGACCGTTGTATCAGCCAGTTTTGACGCAGTCACCGCGCCAGTTGCTATCTTTGCGTTGGTCACTGCATTGTCTGCAATTTGAACCGTATCCACACTGGGAGTTGCCCACGATAAAGTTCCAAAACTGTTGGTGGACAAGAACTGGCCGTTTGTTCCATCGGCACCGGGTAGCGTAAAAGTAACATTGGAAGTCATTGTGCCAGGGGCTTTTAGGGCCACATAATAACCGTTGTCGTTGTCATAAAAAGCCAGATCAACGGCCGCTGCACCTGCACCAGAGCCTTTAATGCCAATGAGACCATTGGTAAAAGCCAGTAAAGGATCATTCGTTCCCGAGGCGTTAAAGGTCCAACTAAAATCCGAGTTGCCTGAACCAAAAACAGTGTTTCCAATCTCGGTGGTATCCAAATTAAAGGTGATCGTGTCCCCGCTGCGAACCGTATCAATACCATTGCTGCCTCCTGCTAAAAGGACTGAGGAGCCTGTTGGCCCTGCCGTTCCATCATCTGCCATGAGGGCAGTAATTCCAGAAGTGGCTCCTGCTCCGCAGCTGAGCAACCCGCTGGAGCTGGTGCTTAAGGAGCTACAACCAGAGCCCGAATTGGTGTAACTGCCCAAAGTCACTGTGCCAGCTGCGTAGAAATTTCCGCTGTTGTCTACGGTTAAAAGGTCTGTCGAAGCATCTTTTTTTACCGCAAAGAATTTTCCAAGTGCTGTAGAACTTGCGGGTTGAACAAGAAAAGCGGCAAATGCTGAAGAGTTGCCTATCGGAGAGTTTGAAGCAATCACCTGACCGCTATAAGTATTGGCCCCCGACCAAGAAAAGTTGGAAGAAGTAGACAACTGTAAAGTTCCGTCTAAAGCTGTTAAACCTGGGCCTGCCAAAGTAGAAGCGATGCTTGTAGTACTGCTTAAATTGCTACAGCTGTTGGCGGTTTCTGCCACATCTGCTACGTTTGCGTGGATAGAATAAACTCCCATCTGATATTCACTTCGCGGGGTCATTTCAGAATCATCCGCCACCTGGGCCGACAGACAAAGGCCCGTCGCGGCCCGGATGGCCGCCTGCTTTTCGGCGCTTAAACTGGAAAGATCCAGGCCGCTTTGGTAAATTCCTGAACTGAAACTCAGATTCTGCACAAAGGTTGCCAGGGGAGTACTATCTCCACAAGCCGCATAAAGTCTAAAGGTCATTTGTATCGTAGAATTCAACTCGTTTCCCCTGCTGTCCACGATGTAGCCCTGCACGGGCAAGACAGTAGCTGAAGCAAAAAGCGGATTTGCTGTGAACAGAGAATATAAAAACAAAAGGCAGTAAGACTTTTTTATTTTTTTGAAATTGAGCATAATTCCACTTTCCTAATCTACTTTTTGAGACCCTAAAGTATTGGTTGGTAAAGTAGCCTTCACCGATGCTACAGAATTGACTTTCCTTTTGTGCAATTCTAAAAAAGGATCCATTTGCTGATAGTGCTCACTCGTCTGTTTTCCTTGAATTCCCATGGCATTACTGACAGTAAGCCCCCCATAGTTTTCAGACTGCACCACTTGTACCTGTGTGCCGGTGGAGGAACCGAGAATGCTCTGACTCTCAGTTGCAGTGGTATTTTGATGATCGGAGTCCAACTCCCCCCCGCAGGCAGCCAGAAACAAGGCAGACGATAATAGCAAGAATAGCAGGTTTTTTGCCAAGCCTCTCATAAGCAGCTCCCATCTGTTATCAAGACACAACAACGCACTGCCATCATGGATATAAACGGATGTTAGTGTTTAAACTTGAGGGATTTTTCTTCTGATGAGCTAAATTTTAAATCAAAATCAAAACGTTGATCAAATTTATCCCTTTACATAAGGACGTTATTATACAATCATATCCCTATATAGAGGGACTAAATATGATTGAACTTATCAAGATTCTTCAGGGCGAATTTCAGGAAAAAGATTTTTCAGGCTCCATTCCTCGGGAGGTAGATATTCGATCCTTGAGTGGGCGTGTGAGTGTACTGATGGGAATGCGCCGTGTGGGAAAAACTTATTGTCTTCATCAATGCATTGATCGCCTGCTTAAAAAAGGCATTTCAAAAACACGGATCTTATACATCAATTTTGAAGATGAACGATTGCTCCCCTGCGATGCCATGATGTTTGGGCAGTTGGTTGAAAGTTTCTTTACCCTCTACCCTGAAAATCATGATCAACGTTGCTACCTTTTTTTTGATGAGATACAAAATATTGACCATTGGCCTGTTGTCATTCGACGATTGCTTGATCAAAAAAATATTGAAATAACTATCACTGGCTCTTCAGCCAAGATGCTCAGCAAAGAAATCGCAACCTCTTTGCGTGGGCGCGCCGTCGCCACCGAAATTTGGCCCTTTTCCTTTCATGAATTTCTTCAAGCTCAGGGAGAGGAGTTTCCTGGAAAAGTTTTGGGACCTAAAAAACGAGACCATTACCTCCAGCAGTTTCAGAATTATCTCCGCACCGGAGGCTTTCCTGAAGTCGTTATGACTGAAGGCGAACATCATAAAATAATTCTTCAGGATTATGTGAACACCGTTGTTTACCGGGATATTGTGGAGCGGCATGGGGTGACCAATCTCACACTTCTCAAACAATTCATTCGCACACTCCTCAAATCTACAGGCGCTCGTTTGGCAATTCAAAAAACATTTCGTGACTTTAAAAGTCAGGGCTATGCCGTCAGTAAGAACACTCTGCACAGTTATTTGGAGATGATTGAAGACGCTTATTTGTGTTTTGCGGTACCTTTGTTTACTGACTCCATTCGAAAACAAAACGTAAATCCAAGAAAAATCTATACCATTGATACAGGGCTCGTGCTGGCTAACACTCTTCAGTTCAGTGATCAATATGGGGCTCTTTTTGAAAATCTGATCTATCTCGACCTCAGGCGTCAGGGCTGTGAAGTTTATTATTTTCAGATGGAAGATCAGATTGAGTCCGACTTTGTGGCAAGTTTTCCTGACGGTAGAAAAGAAGCTTTTCAGGTCTGTTTTAATCTTGGAGAAAAAACCACTTTGCAAAGAGAAAAACGAGGAGCCTTGGCAGCTCAATCCAAGCTCAAAATCAAATCTACAATTGTGGATCCTTTGTCCTATATCACTCAGGAGTGGGTGAAAGGATAAACCCTTGACAAGAGTTGGATTTTTTACCTAGGGTGCCGCCGCTCACAGTTTTTTTATTACTCTTAACCCTTTGGACTAATTTTTATGAAAAAATCTACTTATTCGGCGAAAGCCGATGAAGCTCAACGGAAATGGCTTTTGGTTGACTTAAAAGGAAAAATTTTGGGTCGAGCAGCCACAGAAATCGCGAACATCCTTCGTGGCAAGCACAAAGCCACTTTTACCCCCCATGTAGACACGGGAGATTTTGTCGTGGCTATCAATGCGGCACAGATTAAACTTACCGGAAACAAGCTCCTGGATAAAAAATACTACAATCACTCCACCTACATTGGTGGGATGAAAATTAAGAGTGCCGAACAGATCATGGAACGAAAACCCGAAGATCTTATTCGTCGAGCTGTAAAAGGAATGATTCCGCACAACAATTTGGGTCATCAGGTCATCAAAAAATTAAAGATTTTCTCGGGAGCCGAGCACACTCATGCTGCTCAAACTCCTGTAAATTATGAATTGAAAAATTGACTCACTCCCCTCTCCCCAACCCTCCCCCTCCAAAGGGGGGAGGGGGCTGGATAAAAAAGGAAAAAATTATGGCAAGCCCCAAACGATTTTATGGTACCGGCAGAAGAAAAAATGCCACCGCTCGTGTGATTATCAATCCCGGTACTGGAGTTTTCAAAGTAAATACCCGCGAAGGGCTTGAAAGCTATTTTGGCCGACCTACCCTGCGCATGATTATCCTTCAGCCTTTTGAATCTACCGGTAATGTTGGAAAGTTTGACGTCACCGCTAGTGTAGAAGGCGGAGGGCTTTCCGGCCAGGCGGGGGCCTTAAGACACGGAATCGCCCGAGCTCTTTTGAGCTTAAATCCCGACTATCGTAAACCCCTTCGAAAAGGTGGCTATCTGACTCGTGATAGTCGTAAAAAAGAACGTAAAAAATACGGTCTGCACGGAGCGCGTCGTTCAACTCAGTTTAGCAAACGTTAATTTTGTTTAACACTGATTACAAAAGCCTCCGATTTTCATCGGAGGCTTTTTTGTTTATTCCCCCTCTTAAGCTAAGAGGGGGTCAGGGGGCGTTATGGTAATTGGATTCAAAGTGGCCATAACCCCTCCCGACCTCCCCTTAGCTTAAGGGGAGGTGAAGCCATGAAAAACATCGCCATCATCGGAGCTACCGGTTACACTGGAATAGAACTGGTTCGAATTCTGCTGGGTCACCCGGAAATAAAAATCACCCAGGTCACTTCAGAAAAAAATGCCGGAGAAAATTTCTCAAAAGTTTTTAGTGCCTTCCAAAATTTACTCGATCTAAAACTTGAAAATTTTAATGCCCAACAATGCGCGCAAAAAGCAGAGCTGGCCTTTGTTTGTTTACCTCATCACTCCGCTCAAAAGGCCGTCAAAGACCTTCTGGAGGCTGGCGTAAAAGTGATTGATCTTTCCGCTGATTTTCGACTCCACTCTCAAAGCGTTTACGAAGAATGGTATGGGAAACACGAACATCCCCAACTCCTTGCAGAAGCGGCTTATGGTCTGCCGGAGTTGTTTCGAAATCAGATCCAGGGCAAGAGGCTCATTGCAAATCCAGGCTGCTACCCCACCAGCGCGGCACTGGCTTTAGCTCCTCTCATTAAAAATCAATTAGTGAAACTAGATTCTTTTATTATTGATAGCAAGTCGGGCACCTCGGGTGCCGGACGTACTGCCAGCACCGACATCCTTTTTTGCGAGGTGAATGAAGGATTCAAGGCTTACAAAGTGGGCTCGCATCGACACACACCAGAGATTGAACAAACTTTGTCCTTACTTTCAGGATCTAATATTCAAGTCACCTTCACCCCTCACCTGCTTCCTTTAGACCGAGGGATTTTGAGCACGACCTATTCGCAAAGTTCTAAAAAAATCGACAGTGAGGAACTGCATCAACTCTTTCAAAAATTTTATGAACACGAATATTTTGTGCGAGTGAAGCCCTTAGGCACTTTCCCCAATGTAAAAGAGCTGCGAGGCACAAACTTTTGCGATATCGGCGTTCACGTCGAGAAAAAAAATGGCCGCATCATTGTCATTTCGGCCATCGACAACCTCAGCAAAGGCGCATCAGGACAGGCTGTGCAGAACATGAATATTTTGTTTGGTTTTGAGGAAGCTTTAGGCTTGAAAATTTTACCCTATCTCCCGTAAGGTAAAAAATAATTTTAATCTTTCCAAAGTTCTCCTCCCCTTAAGCTAAGGGGAGGTCGGGAGGGGTTATGGCCACTTTGAATCCAATTGCCATAACGCCCCCTGACCCCCTCTTAGCTTAAGAGGGGGAAAAAGAATCTATGAAAACAAAATTTATCTTCGTGACCGGCGGTGTCGTTTCATCCTTGGGCAAGGGCATCGCTGCGGCTTCCATCGCCGCCCTGCTTGAAAATCGTGGGCTTAAGATTACGATGCTCAAGCTCGACCCTTATATTAATGTGGATGCGGGGACCATGAATCCCTTTCAACATGGGGAGGTCTTTGTCTTGGATGATGGAGCGGAGACTGATCTGGATTTGGGGCATTACGAAAGATTTACCCATTCTCAACTTTGCCGCGACAACAATATTACCACCGGAAAAATTTACCATTCGGTCATCGAAAAAGAACGCAAGGGAGAATACCTCGGCAAAACCGTGCAGGTCGTGCCTCACATCACCGACGAAATCAAGGCCTCCCTGCTGCGCGTATCCAAGGATGTCGATTTGGTGATTGTGGAAATTGGCGGAACGGTGGGAGATATTGAATCTCTGCCTTTTCTGGAGGCCATTCGTCAATTTCGATACGTGGTCGGAGAAGAAAACGTGTTGTATGTGCATCTGACCTTGGTTCCCTACATTGGAGCCGCCGGCGAATTGAAAACAAAACCCACTCAACACAGCGTGCAAAAGCTTCGTGAAATTGGTATCCAGCCCGATCTGCTTTTGTGCCGTACCGACCGCCCGCTCTCCAAAGACATCAAAGCAAAGATTGGAATGTTCTGTAACATCTCCCCCAACGCCGTTTTTAATGCCCCGGATGTGGATTCCATTTATGAAGTCCCTTTGGTGTTTCATCAGGAAGGTGTGGATGAAAAAATTGTGGAGCGTTTGAATATCTGGACCCGCAAGCCTGAACTGAAGGAATGGAAAGATCTGGTTGATCAGATTAAAAATCTTTCACAAAAAATTACCATCGCTATCGTGGGTAAATATGTAGATTTGGTAGATAGTTATAAAAGCCTGAATGAGGCCCTCAAACACGGCGGCTATAAGAATGCGGTGCAAGTGAATCTGAAATATATCGACTCCGAGGAACTGGAAAAAAATGAGGCGACAGAAGTACTGGAAGGCATTGATGGCATTTTGGTACCTGGAGGTTTTGGAGATCGGGGCATCGAGGGGAAAATCGCTGCCGTCAAATACGCCCGCGAAAATAAAATTCCTTTTTTTGGAATTTGTCTGGGGATGCAGATCGCCTGCATCGAATTTGCGCGCAATGTGGTGGGACTGGAAAAGGCCAACAGCCGGGAGTTTGATCCGGAATCCCCTCATCCCGTCATCGATTTGATGGAAGGACAAAAAGCCATTCTTCACAAAGGCGGCAGCATGAGACTGGGGGCCTATCCCTGCACCCTGGAAAAAGGTTCTCTAGCGGCCCAAATTTACGGAGAACGCGAAATCTCGGAACGGCATCGTCATCGTTATGAATTCAACAATGCCTATCGGGAAAAACTCAGCCAGAAAGGTTTTAAATTTTCAGGCCTGTCTCCCGATGGATCTTTAGTGGAGATCATCGAATTGCCCGGACATCCCTACTTTGTCGCCTGCCAATTTCACCCCGAATTCAAATCGCGTCCCATGGCCGTGCATCCCCTGTTTGACGCCTTTGTGTCCCATTCGCTGGCCTATGCGAGGAGAGAAAAGTGGGAAGATTTGAAGAAAGATAAACGGGAAGCGACAATAGCGACCCCTGAGGCTTCTCAGATGAAGAAAGTGACAACGAAAAAGAAATGATCTTCCCCTCTCCCCTCAAGGGAGAGAGGGCTCATCGGATAAACTACAATTTTAGTTTCAAATACTCCGCCGCCTTCTTTGCATAACTCAAAGCCGACAACTCCAAAAATTGAATTTCCTGCGGGGTCAAATCCCGCTTCACTTTGCAGGGGCTGCCCAAGGCCAGCACTCTGGGAGGAATAATGGTATTTTCTGTCACCACAGAACCCGCCCCCACAATGCTGTTTTCACCCACCACCGCATGGTCCATCACAATAGAACCCATTCCAATCAAGACCCTGTTTTTGAGTTCACAACCGTGCAAAATTACTCGGTGACCCACGGTGACTTCCTCTCCCACCAGCGTCGGAACACGCCCTGTAGAAGTATGACACAGGGAAAGATCTTGAATATTACTGCGTCTGCCAATTTTAATGGGAAGGATATCTCCTCGCAGCACGCAGTTGAACCACACACTGGCTTCCTCTGCGATTTCCACCTGCCCAATCAAGATGGCTCCTGTGGCAACAAAGGCACTAGGATGAACTTGAGGTTTTTTTGAATCGAAAGCGATAAAAGAATTCATAAACAGGACTCCCCAAAAAAGCGCCCACCGAATCGGCCAACACATCAAAAACATCACAACTGCGGCCCGGCACATAAAATTGATGCACCTCATCGCCAATGCCATACAAAATGGTCAAGAGCATGGCAAAGGCATAGGCCTCTCGAAAGGAAAAATTGTAATTTCTAAAGCAGCGAAAAAACAAAAAGCCCATGCCGCCAAAGGCTAGAATGTGGGCAATTTTATCGTGCGAAACGTGTAGTGACGGTTTTGCAGAGAGAGAAAAAATAAGCAGGCAGTAGAGAAGGATGGGGAGGATGTTGTAAATTATTTTTTTGGGGGACATTTGCATTTCCCCCTCTTAAGCTAAGAGGGGGTCAGGGGGCGTTATGGCAATTGGATACAAAGCGGCCATAACCCCTCCCAACCTCCCCTTAGCTTAAGGGGAGGAGAAAAATCACATCTTATACTTCCCAAAATCTTCAGGAGACAAGTTTTCTAAAATTTCTGCCCATTTTTGTTTTTTACTTCCCTCTTCATCTGCCGTTTTCGAAAGATCGATACGTCGCGATTTTTCCATGACCTTCTTATCCACATAAATAGGGGCCGCCAGGCGCAAAGCTAAGGCGATGGCATCCGAGGGGCGAGAATCAAAATCTACTTTTTTCCCCGCGTGTTCCAAAAAAACACGGGCATAAAAGGTGTTGTCTGCCAAATCATTCACTTCCACCTTGAGCAGTCTCACACCAAATTCGTTCATCATGGAACGCATCAGATCATGGGTCATGGGTCGGGAAAGCTGGATTTTTTCGAGTTCCGTGGCGATGGCTGAGGCCTCAATCAAGCCTATCCAAATAGGCAAAGCGGTTTTCTCCCCCAAATCTTTTAAGATAATAATGGGCATGTTGGTAAAGGGATCAATAGTCAATCCGGTCACCTTCATTTGAATCAAACCTTCCACTTCTTGATCGAGAACTTGTTTTGACTTCATAAATCTTCCTTACGAAACTTTTTCACCAATTAAGGCACTTTGCGAGGCCTGGGTGATTTTCACGCGTACAAATTCGCCCATGCAGGAATCTGCTGACTCAAAATGAATCAGGCGGTTTTGAGAGTTGCGCCCTTGCAAACTCCCCCCCAACTTCGAAGGGCCCTCTACTAGAACATCAAATTCTTTGGCAACGCAAGACTCATGAATTTCCTGACTAATTTCAAGCTGTCTTTTTTGCAATCTTTTCAAGCGTTCTTCTTTCACTTTCAGGGGGACATCGTCTTCAAAATAGCGCCTTGCCGTCGTATGCGGACGAGGCGAATAATGAAAAGAATAAGAAAAATCAAAACGCACTTCTTCCAAAAGTTTCATCGTCTCTCCAAAATATTCCTCACTTTCCCCCGGAAAGCCAACAATAATATCGGTGCTCAGCGCCACTTCGGGGCAAACTGATTTTAACTGATAGACGATTTCCAAATATTCTTCGCGTGTATAGGTGCGATACATTTTTTGCAGTATGGCATTGGAACCCGATTGAACCGGCAAATGCAAATGTTTTGCTAAAATAGGAATATCCCGAAAAGCAAAAGTCAAATCCTGTTGGATGTCTTTTGGATGGGAGGTGGTAAATCGCAATCGCTTCAAGGCAGTCTGGCGCGAAATCTGATAAAGCAATTCTGCAAAAGTAAGTTCTCGGCTTTCTTTATTTTGCTGCTTGGTTCCATAAGAATTCACGTTCTGCCCCAGCAAAGTCACTTCCTGTACGCCTTGATCCACCAGACGTTTTACTTCCTCAATAATTTCAGTACTGGAACGAGAAACCTCGCGTCCACGCACAAAAGGAACAATACAAAAGGAACAAAAATTATCACAACCCTTCATGATGGTGACATAGGCAGAGGCCTTTGTTTCCTGTGCCTCGGGCACCAGGCTCACAAACCTGAAATCGGCAGGCTGGATTCGAGCAGTTTGGTTGACTTGCTTCTTTTTGCTTTCCAACTTTTGAACCAGCTCGGGCAAGCTGCCCACTTGATCGGGACCCAATACAAAATCGAGATAATGAAAACGCTGCAGCAGGTCTTTCCCGTCCGCTTGCGCCTGGCAACCGGCTATCCCCAAAAGAGTGCCCGGTTTTTTCTTCTTGTAAGAATAATATCGCCCCACGGCAGAATACGCCTTGTGCGAGGCCTTTTCACGCACCGAACAGGTGTTGATGAGAATCAGATCCGCATCCGCAGCATGGGTGGTGGAACTATAACCCAAAGGCGCCAGCGAACGAAGCAATCGAAGAGAATCGTCCACATTCATCTGACAGCCATGGGTTTCGATAAAGACTTTCTTGCTCATTTTGGCTTGATAGAAAATTTGATTTCTCTAGGCAAGTGCTTAGTCTTGAAGCGTGCACAGCAAATTCTTTGCCCCCTCAAAATGGGCATCGTTTTGGATGGAGTGTTCCAGAAGAGGGATGGCCTCCTCACGCCTGCCCGACAGCAGGCGTTGCCGCGCCGTGTGATAGAGCACCAGGGGAGAACGGGGAAACTGATCGTAGAGAAATTGAATCCCCCTCTCAGCCTTTTGAGGATCGCCCTCATTGAGTTGAGTCACGGCATAGGTGAACAGTGCCTCAAAGGCCCCAGGTGAACATTGAAAGGCCTTGGTGGACCAGTACATCTTTTCATCGTGAGAGGTTGCGCGATCCGCGCGAGCCACCGCATAAAGGCCAGCATCGTAGCCCGCCAGCAGGATTTGAGAGATGAGGATGAGGAAGAATAAAATCCCCCTTAATCCCCCTTTTACCAAGGGGGAAACAAGGCAAGACGCAAGTTCTGACTTTGAAAAGGCACCCAAGAGTATCGCCACAGAAATCGCGGTCGTCAGTCGTGAAAGGGGCATTTGATAATTGGTATCGAGCATCCAACTCCCCAGCGAAATGGTAATCCCCGCAAGACCCAAGAGGATTCTTTTCTTCTCGGCTTCTGTCGTTTGATCGGAGCACAAAGACTGGTATCCCTTAAAATAAAGACTTCCCCAAAAGAGAAAAAATAGAATCGCGCCGAGAAGCCCCAGCTCTGTCAGCTGATCCAGAATTTCATTGTGCGGGTGCATGAACCAGATTTTTATGGAACTCTCCGGATGAAGATCATATTGAAAATCAAATTCCGGATAAGAAAAGCGATAGCCTCCCAGCCCCCAACCCAACAGGGGCCTCGCCTGAAACATCCTGAAGGAAGCAATCCATGGATAGCCTCTGCCTGAGGAAACGCTGTCCAAGGTGGCAATGGAGGGATTCTTGATGAGGGTCAAAACCTTGCTCCATCGCTCCGCTGTATTTTCTCCGCGGCTGCTTTGAGGGTTGATCTTGTGAAGCACGACAAGGATCAAAAGCAGGAGGGTAAACAGCCCCAACATCTTTTTCCAAGAAACAGACCTGGTTTTTATCAGAAGGATGGTGCTGACAAACCCCGCACCAGCCAGCCCCACCATGCTCGATCGGGTGCCGGAAATCCAAAGCCCCGCCAGGGTCAGAAGCAACGCAATCCCCCAAAGAATTTTTCGGGAGACAGATTTTGATTCAGACAAAAGATAGACAGCCATGGGTACATGCGCGGCCATGAAGGTTCCATAATAGCTGAAATGCCCGATAGGATTCATGCTGGGCGGCAAGAGATGAACGATGCGCTGCCACAGGCTATAACCATGCAGTTCAAAAAGACTTAAAACAGCAATGAGGGCAGCGGAAACCGTAGAGAGCGTCAGGAGCACGCACCATTGCTTTTCATTCAATTGCACGAGGGCATAGGTGCCGATGGCCCAAAGAAATAAGCGACTGAGCTCCAGCACCCCTTCGTAAGAAGCCGCTCCGCGAAAAATCGAAATCACCGCAACACCCGCATAAGCGGCCAAGAGCCACTTGAGAATGGACGGAATAGGAACGAGGCGAGGGAATTTCAAAAGAGAAGCCAGGGCGATCAGCCCCAGGCCTTGGTAAAAGATGAAATTCTTGAAATCATCCGCAGGTCTTGGCCAGGCACCGCAATAGGCCCAGTGGAGGAGAAGGATCCAGAGACCGAGGAATAATAGTCGGAGGGGGGAGATCCTGGGACTTGAGGTTTGTGGCAGCAGATTCATAAATCGAACACTCTTCGCAAAGCCTCAGTAACAGAATTCATATCTGGCTTCTCACCTATTTTTTGTTCAATTTCCCGGTCCAAAACCGTGGCAACGTTGTCCATGACAATAACTGAATCCGTCAAGATACCCATAAACCTACCCTCCGAAGTATCCCTTCCAACCATGACACGCGTTGGACCCTTTCGATCAAGATTACTGGTAATCATCGCTACAACACGCTGAGGCAATCCCGTTTCAATCTCATCAGATTGAACAACCAAAGCCGGACGCTTCTTGGCAGACTGCAAATCAGAATTTGGATAAAGTACAAGTACCACGTCACCACGTTTATAGGGCATCGTAAGCCTCCATCCCAGGGGTATTCCAATCCTCTCCAAAAGACTCTAGGCGAGAACGGGTTTCTGCCGCTTGAAGTGTCGTCCATCCTTTTGACGAAAGATCCACTTCACCAGCAAGCACCTTTCCCCTTTTCTCAAGCAGGAAGCTGATAAAATCATCTACCTCCCGTCGAATGTCAGGCGGCAATTTCTCGATTTTTGTCTGAAAATTCTCCACAATTCCTCCTCTGTATTTGCATCAACGCTGCCTGGCCAGAATGCCACTTCTATCGGATAACGTCAAGATCGCATGGGCAAACAACAAAGGCCGAATCGAGTGATTCGGCCTTTGTATTTTGAAATCAGATCTAGGGGGCTCCTGGGGCAGTTGCATCAGAGTAGACTGGCCCGGTGTGATCGGAATAAGATCCACTGCTTGTGCGGCAGGCTGCTTCATCGTACATGTTGCATTCTCCTCTATAACCACCTGAAATACGATTGCTTCCACTACAACCTGCATGGAGAGAGGTACAAGCAATAAAGTTATGTCTATCATCAGTTCCCGGGATACTCCCATCCGGATCTGCCTTAATTGTGAAGTCAGTTATTCTGCCGTCGAAGTAAATGTGAAAAGTGCCGCCATTAATCATATGATCAGAGGAGGGTATACTAACACAGTGTCGAAATTCATTTCCGCTCCACACTGCCCCACGTGATCCCTCAATTAGAAGGCGGAAAGGTTCAGAAATCTCAGAATGGGGATTATAGATAGCAGACATCAAAACTTGCATATGCCCATCACTGGGATTTTGATTTGAGGGATAATAAGAAATTTCAACATCACCTCCCAGGCTAATGCTTCCTGTATCTGAACTGGTGGGCCTAGTTGGAAGATTCCAACAGCTCGATCCCCCAGCGGGTGTAGTCGGCGTAGTCACACCCGTTCCACCTCCCCTGTCAGCCAATCCTGACCCTACTACCGGACCCCAATGATAACCTTGCGTGATTCCAGGGGGCGCTTGTCTCACTACTCCTGAACCACCTCCACCACTCTTAAGCCCAGCTCCATTGGAAGAATCTGTTGCAGGAGGCGTATTTGCGGGAGGGGCTTGTACGATAGGCGTTGTTTGGGGTGGTGCTACGGGTGCTGGCGCAGGTGCTGCTGTCACTGCTGCTGGCTTGCTGAAGCTTGAGATCCATTCTGTAAATGCTGATCCGGAATTTGCTTTTTGGAGCGGCTTTGTCTGTGCAAAAGCTACTTTACCCCCCCCGCAACAACCAGGCCAAGCATGGCCATTAGCGTGAGTATTTTATTTTTCATCTTCATTCTCCTTTTTGAAAAGGTTTATCTGAAACCACCACTTTGTATTTTCGGCTCGTGCACCGAATAAAGTTGCGGAAAATCGACTCACAAAAATAGAGCAAATGCTGTTCCATGCTCAATTGTATCGAAGTATAAACAAGGCTTAACGGCCGTGATTTGAAAGGAGTCAAAATTTACTGAGGGAAGTCAAAAGGTTGACGGGAGGAGATGAACAGGTTTTATCTGTGAGCGGATTTTAGGGCTCTTGTACTTCAAGAAAATCAAAACGCTTCCTGTGTTTTCGATCATAACTCATAGATTTTACAATCGATAAAGAATTCTTGCATCAGAACTCCTTTATAGTATTGCCTGTTGAGAACCATGAAACTTCCTCAAAAAATCATCCTCACCGAAGTGGGCCCTCGTGATGGGCTTCAAAACGAAAAAGAATTTTTGAGCACTCTCCAAAAATTGGAATTCATCCAAAAATTGACTGAAGCCGGATTTCATCAAATTGAAGTCGCTTCTTTTGTGAGCCCCAAATGGGTGCCGCAAATGGGTGACAGCGAAGAAATTATAAAAGCCCTTTCCCCCTCTGCTGCAGTGAAAAATATTTGCCTGGTGCCCAATCAAAAAGGTCTTGAAAAGGCCCTGGAGCTGAATGTAAAAAACATTGCTCTTTTTACGGCCGCCTCTGAAAGCTTTACCAAAAAAAACATTAATAAGACGATTCCAGAATCGCTCAAAGATTTTGAGGCCATTGGGGTGCAAGCCAAAAAAAATAAAATGTGGGTGCGAGGTTATGTCTCCACCTGCTTTGTTTGCCCCTATGAAGGCAAAATTAAGGCAGAAAAAGTATTAGAAGTGGCTAAAGCCTTAATCAACTTGGGAGTCGATGAAATTTCTTTAGGCGACACTCTGGGTGCTGCAGTGCCCACTCAAGTGGAACACCTATTAAAACTTTTAATGCCTAAGATTTCTAGCGATCAAATTGCACTCCATTTTCACGACACCCGAGGAACCGCTCTCGCCAATGTTTTAACAGGTTTACAATTCGGAATTTATCGCTACGATTCCTCCGCAGGGGGGCTGGGGGGCTGTCCTTATGCCCCGGGGGCTTCCGGAAATTTAGCAACGGAGGATTTAGTGTATATGCTGAATGAAATGGGAATAGAAACGGGAATTGACTTGGAAAAATTAGTTGAGGCTTCCCGCTTGATGAGTGGTTTCTTGAAACGGCCCTTGACCTCGAAGTATTTGCAAAGCTGTACGGCCTCCCCAAGAAAATGAATAGACCTCTGCTGAAAATTACTTCTTATCCAACCCAAATGCCGTATGCAAAGTTCTCACCGCAAGCTCGGTGTATTTATCTTCAATCACCAGAGAAATTTTGATTTCAGAGGTGGAGATCATTTGGATATTGATCCCCTCTTTGGCCAGAACCTCGAAGGTTTTAGCCGCGACACCCGCATGGGATCTCATTCCTACGCCGATGATAGAAACCTTAGCGATATTTTCATAGCTTTCCACTTTTTCGGCGCCAATATCTTTGGCAACTGCATTGACAATCTGAAGGGCTTTTTTGAAATCGGCTTTGGGAACTGTGAAGGTCAAATCGGTAGCTCCCTTTTCACTCACATTTTGAACAATCATATCCACATTAATATTGGCCAAAGCGATAGGGCTGAAGACCTTCATGGCCACACCGGGTTTATCGGGAACCTGGCGAACAGCAATTTTAACTTCATTTTTATCATAGGCAATAGCAGTAACAACAACACTTTCCATAGTAGAATCCTCCTGACAAACTAATGTCCCTGGATTTTCGTTGAAAGATGACCTTACATGAATAGGCACATTGTATTTAGCTCCAAATTCAACCGAGCGAATTTGCAAGACCTTGGCGCCTACAGAGGCCATCTCAAGCATTTCCTCGTAAGACACCTTTTCTATTTTTTGCGCCCTTTCGCAAATGTTGGGGTCGGTGGTATAAACACCATCCACATCGGTATAGATTTCACAGCTATCGGCCTTCAAAGCTGCAGCCAACGCAACTCCGGTGGTATCTGATCCGCCACGACCTAAAGTGGTAATGTGCCCTTCGGAATCGACGCCTTGAAAACCGGCCACCACAACAACCTGCCCCTGAGATAAATATTTTTTTAAAATTTCAGCATCGATAGATAATATCCGCGCCTTGCTAAAGGCGTTATCAGTTAAGATTTTAACTTGATGGCCTTGAAGCGAAATTGCTTCTCCGCCCAGCTGATGAATACACATCGAAAGAAGCGCCGTGGTTACTTGCTCGCCGGTGGAAGCAATCACATCCAACTCACGCTCGTTGGGCATTTCACAGGCGTGATTGGCCAAACCCAACAAACGATTGGTTTCGCCAGACATCGCACTCACCACCACTACCACTTGATTTCCTGCCCTCTGGGTTTTCAAAACCCGCTGGGCAACATTCTTGATTCGGTCAATATTGGCCACGGAGGTCCCTCCGTATTTTTGAACAATAAGTGACATAAACCCCCCGATATAAAAATTGGACAGGGGGGCACTAGCAAAAAAACAAAATCTTTTGCAAGAGTCAAAAAATTTTTCACTGAATTGAATCTAGCCCAACAGCATTGCACTAATGAAAAGGAAGAGTGAAGAAAAGAGCGGAATGACGAAGTTGTCATCCACTTTATCGGCAAAAAACTCGGAGGATGCAGCGGCAAGACCGCCACAGAGAGCCAAAATCCAAACACTGCCATGAAAGGCAGGGTCTAGAATGGGATAAAGAAAAGTAAGCATGAAACAAGAAGTGAAAAAAGCCAAGCTCCCCTCTACAGAAAGATTTTTCACAAAAGGCGTCCTGCCAAAATAAACCCCAACGACAGAAGCCATCGTGTCTCCAACGGCAAGGTACAAAATAGAAAGTACCGCAATAGGCATGGGGAACAAACAACAGACAATAAAACTAGCAACCGAATAAAAGGTTTGTGAATTCAGACGAGTGGCCTCTTTTTTACGCATCATACTCTTCAAATCGTGAAGCACTCTCTGGTTGAAGCGGGGAAACACAAAGCGCATGCTGTCACAGAAAAGGCTGTATAAGGTGAAACCTCCAAAAACGGCCATTTTTTGGTTAAAAGTTCCACGCGAAAAAAGATAGATGGCGATAATACCAAAACCCGCCAACACATGCCACATCTTGCGAGCCCATTGAATTTTGCTTTGCTCCCCTAACGACTCTAAACTTTCAAAACCCAGTGTTTGAGCGGATTGGGAAAACATGGACTTGGCATCAAAGTGCGCCAAGGTAGAACGAAACTGAGAAACTCTCTCCACCACTTTCGAAAACGAAAGCCGGCTTTGCTCACTATGAAGATCTTGAAAACGCTCCGCCAAAGATTCTCTCACACA
This sequence comes from Deltaproteobacteria bacterium, assembly GCA_015233135.1. Lineage (NCBI taxonomy): Bacteria > Pseudomonadati > Myxococcota > Myxococcia > Deltaproteobacteria bacterium. Next base: position 91,819 of record JADFYH010000004.1, on the reverse strand, counting down.
ATGCGCTTGATCCAGGATTTGATTGAAATATTCCGACAAAGAAGTATCTGAAAACTTGGATTGACCTAGATGGACTTTTAAATTCTCAAGCTCTGTGGAAATGCTCTGATGGAAGCGGTCGAAGGTATAACTAATTTTCTGCAAACGAGGATATTTTCCGGAAAGAATGGCTTGATGAAAATTATCTAAAGAACGCGAAAAGCGCTCTACCACATCTTTCAGTGCATTTTGTGCAACAAAACACTGCATTAAAATTTGTGCTTCTGGCATGCGGAGTCACTAGAAGATCAATAAGCCTTTGTCGAGTAATTATTGGGCTTACTGGAAAAATATCTCACGATCTCCCAAAAACCCGGAAATGAGGTCAGCACCGACTCCACCCCTTCAATGGTCATCGGCCCATCAGCCACCCATGCGGCAATAGCCATGCTCATCGCAATGCGATGATCTAAAAAGCTTTGCACCCTTGCGCCCTTCAGCAAGGCCTTGCCTTTTATTTTCAGGCCGTCTTTTATTTCTTCTACACTCACTCCCAATTGCGAAAGCAGATTGCACATCACTTCAATTCTATCACTTTCCTTCACGCGCAATTCGGCTGCATCTGAAATAATAGTTTCCCCTTCGGCTTGTGAAGCGGCGATGCAGAGGATGGGGATTTCATCAATCAGCCAGGGAATAATTTCGCCTTGAATGGGCGTGGCATGAAGTGGAGCAAAAGAAACTCGAATATCGCCCATCTCTTCACCTGCCAAAAGGCTTTCCTTTTCAAAAGAAATTTTGGCCCCCATTTTTTTCAGCACCCCTGCCGCAGCGGAACGCGTGGGATTAAGATTAACATCGGGGATAAGAATCTCAGAACCCGGCACAATACTCGCCGCCACTATAAAAAACGCGGCAGAAGAAAAATCTCCGGGGATTTTCCAAAGTTCGGGTAGGGTGATTTTTTGAACCGCTTGGATACTCACTTTTAAAGAGTCTGCCTCTACACACATTACAGCCCGCAATATCCTCTCCGTATGATCCCGCGAAAGCGAAGGCTCCGTCACACTCGTCTCCCCTTCTGCCCAAAGCCCCGCCAACAACAGCGCCGTCTTTACCTGCGCTGAGGCGACGGGGCTTGTATAATCAATCCCTTTCAAATGGCCGCCTTTCACCGTAATTATTCGATGAGCTGTCCCCTCCCCTTCTACGCTAAACTGCGCACCCATTTGCGACAGAGGCTCCATCACCCGTTTCATGGGGCGCTTATTGAGAGAGGCATCTCCGCTGAGTTTTGATTCAAAATTTTGCGCGGCCAGAATTCCCATCAACAGGCGGGTCGTAGTGCCCGAATTGCCACAATACAAAATTTCACTCGGTTGTTTTAATCCCCGCAAACCCACCCCCTGCACCCTCCACTCGTCGCCTTGCTTTTCAATGCAGACTCCCATTTTGCGAAAACAATCAATGGTGCAAAGCACATCTTCGCCTTCCAGCAGATTTTGAATCCGAATTTTCTGCTCGCTGAGCGCCGAAAAAATAATGGCCCGATGAGAGATAGATTTGTCTCCGGGGACTTGGAGGGTCCCGGTGAGGGGAGTTTTAGTGGGATGTAGGGTAATGGTGTTCATATCTTTCCCCTCGGAGAGGGTAAAATCACTTCTCTCACCTTCTGTCCCTCTCTCAAAAACCTCTCCAAGCCCCTCGCATCCCGCTTCTTCAAAACGCACTTCAATTCCAGAATCTTTTTCTCAAACAAATCCAGGCTCCTCAAAATCTGCACTGAATTACTCAAAGCAATATCCCGCCACATCGCTACAGGGCTCGCTGCCAAGCGAGTCATATCCCTCAAGCTTGAACCTGCAAAATCTATTTTGGAAAGTAATTTTTTATGATTTAAAGAGGATGCCAAGGCAAAAGAAATCAAATTAGGGACATGAGAAAAAGCAGCAAAAAGTGCGTCATGATCTTTAGCCTTCATCACTTCTACTTTTGCACCCATTGCTGTGAGTAGTTTTTTTAAAGTGTTAAAATTTGCAGGATTGGATTTTTCTTCCGAAGTCAAAATCCATTTTTTATTCTTAAACAAACCCAGCTGAGCCGCTTTCATACCCGATTTTTCGGTACCAGCTATAGGATGACCCCCTATAAAATTCTTCAACTTTAGTTTCTTTGCTTGATCAACAATCTGCTCTTTCGTGCTGCCTACATCTGTAATGATTGTATGTTCTGAAACATTTTTTTTAAGCGGCAGCAAAATTGTTTCAATTATTTTTACCGGCGTGCAAATAAAGACGATATCCGCCGTCTGCAAAAAATCTCCCAGCTTTTTGTAAGCCACATCCACTGCTTTTTGACGGAGGGCTTCTTCGCGATTTTCAACACTGGTGGAAATGCCAATGACTTGGGAGGCCAAGCGATGCCTTTTAAACTCTAGCGCCAACGAACCGCCGATGAGACCCAAACCAAGGATGGCAACAGTGGGTTTGTTTTTCATAAGATTAAAACTTCCTCAAAATTTTATAAGCTGAGCCTTCCGCTCCCAACACACTTTCAAACAAGGAGGGGGCTTTAAATTCGAAAATCCCAAAATCTGTTTTTTCATATTCCTGAATCAATCTTCCAAGCAAAACATTTTTTTGAACTTCCTTCATCTTCGCCAGTGTAATATGGGGGCTAAAGGCCTTGTGATATTGCTGTACTTGCTGCCCATCCAACTTTTTTTCAAGCTGCAAGGCCTGATGCTTTAGTTTGAGGGTGTCCCCTTTGACGCCCAACCACAACACTCGGGGACGAGACAGGTTGGGAAACAAGCCCAGGCCCTGAAAGGAAAGTTGAAAGGGGCCAAGTTTGGAAAACTCTTCTTCAAAAACAGGAATGAGTCGCGCTTGAAGAAAATCCTCCGAGACCTCCCCCAAAAAACGAAGCGTCAGATGCAGACGCCCTGGTTTAACCCAGGCAAAATTCCGCAGGCGCTGATGCAAGGGAGAAAAAACTTGATAGATTTGCTGTTGCAAATCGTCGGGTAATTCATAAGCTAGGAAGAGTCTCATATATGAAAGTTGTCCTCTACCATCCTGAAATTCCACAAAACACCGGCAATATAGGCCGGCTCTGTGTGGCCACGCAGACGCCATTAATATTAGTAAGACCCCTGGGATTTTTTATCGATTCCAAACAAATCCGGCGCTCCGGTCTTGATTATTGGGAGCAGCTCGATTTAACTCTAGTCGACTCTTTGGACGAAGTGCGAGAAAAAAATAGAGAATCCCATTTATGGTTCTTAAGCACTCACGGTAAAGTAAATTACACGCAAGCCAACTACCGATCCAACGATATTTTGGTCTTTGGCTCGGAGGGCTCAGGGCTAGGCCCAGAAAATCTTGAGAAATATTCAGAAAACTTACTCACCGTTCCCATGTGGGGGCCTGTACGAAGCCTGAATTTAGCCACTTCAGTGGGGGTGGTGTTGTATGAGGCCTATAGGCAAATAGTAAACTCATGAATAAATTATTTTTAATTCTTTTTCTTCTCTTCCCCCTCCCCCTCCACGCCCATGTGGTGCAACAATCGTCGTCCGAATTAAAAGTAGAGGGCAAAAATCTGGAATGGACCCTGCAGGTTCACCAGAATAATTTTGAAGAAAAATTCAGAGGGGCCACTTCCGAGCAAATCAAAGATTTCATTTCGCGGAGGGTGAAGATCATTTCAGAAAATAGGGACTGCATTTTTGATTCTCTCCAAGCACAACCTCTGGCAGCCGAAGAAAAAACCCAACTTTTGATCCATTTGCATTGCCCGGTGGACATCAAAACCCTGGATATTTCTTTTGGATTTTTTTGGGGCGATATTTCTCATCAACACCTGATGAGTGTCTGGATGTTGGGAAAAACTTTTTCCCATACTTTTTCAACTAATGACAGCGAATGGACTCTTAGTTTTTCGAGGTGGAATCTGTTTTTCAACTTTCTCAAAACCGGGCTTTTACATATCTGGACCGGGCTCGATCATCTGCTGTTTGTCTTCACTCTTATTTTTGCTGCAAAAAAATTTCGTGAACTCCTATTAGTGATCAGTGCCTTTACCCTGGCCCATTCGCTGAGCCTTGCCCTGGCCACCTTTGACCTCGTCACCCTTGCCCCTAAAATCGTGGAACCCCTGGTGGCCCTCAGTATTATGGTGATGGCCTGTAAAAGTATTTTCCAAATTCCCTCCGGTGACCGTAGCTTGGGAAAGGGGTCCATACAATTTAAAACCACTTTGCTCCTCACTTTTTTCTTCGGCCTCATTCACGGCCTGGCTTTTTCAGAGGTGCTCAAAGAAACCCATTTGAGCGGCACAAATCTCATCGCTCCCCTCTTCTCTTTCAACCTTGGGGTGGAGTGCGGACAAATTTTAATCATCGCCCCACTCTTTCCTTTTTTTATTTTTCTAGAAAAGCGATTTTATGCCTTGAGCCGAGTAATAAAAAAAATGAGCTTGTCGCTCATTTTTTTAATCGCTGCGTTCTGGTTGGTTCAGCGGGTGTTTTTAATAAACAAATTCTAGTTTATCTTCCTTGGCCGAAATCTTCACCTCGCCGCCTTTGGCCAATTTTCCAAATAGGATTTCCTGCGAAAGCACGTGCGCAATTTCTGTTTCGATGAGCCGTTTCATGGGGCGGGCACCGTATTGGGCGTCGTAGCCTTTTTCGGCCAGATAGGCACGGGCAGCATCGTCTAACGAAAGGGTGATTCCTTTTGTGCTCAGGCGTTTTTCTAATTCCGCAATCATTTTTAGCGCTACTTTTTCGGCAACTTTTTTACCCAAAGGATTGAACTGAACCACGGCCGTGAGTCGATTTCTAAACTCCGGACTAAACAGGCGATCAATGGCTTTTTTGGACCTGTCCTCAAACTCCGCACTTCCAAAGCCCATCGATTTGGCCTGGCTTTCGCGAGCACCGCTGTTGGTGGTCATCATCAGGATGACCTGTTTGAAAGAAGATTTACGCCCATTGTTATCCGTCAGCGTGGCGTGATCCATCACCTGCAATAAGATATTAAAGAGGTCTTCATGGGCTTTTTCAATTTCATCAAGCAACAAAACACAATGAGGCGTGCGATGAATGGCATCGGTCAACTGCCCCCCCTGCTCGAAACCCACATAGCCTGGAGGAGAACCCAGCAAGCGTGACACCGTGTGCTTCTCCATGTATTCGCTCATGTCAAAACGAATAAATTCGATGCCTAAACGGGCCGCCATTTGCTTGGCGAGCTCGGTTTTTCCGACTCCGGTAGGCCCAGCAAACAAAAAAGAACCGATGGGCTTGTCGGCTTCACCCAGCCCGGCACGAGCCAGTTGAATAGCCTTCACCACTTGATCTACGGCTTCGTCCTGGCCATAAATGAGTTTTTTCAGTTCTTCGGCTAAATTTTGTAGAATTTTCTTATCATCCGTTTTCACCGTTTGCGTGGGCACCTTGGCCATGCGGGACACCACTTTTTCTATATCTTTTGGGGTGATAATAATCTTTAAGTTTTTTGAATGTTTAAGCTTAGCTTCTGCACCTGCTTCATCCATTAAATCAATGGCCTTGTCTGGCAAAAATCGATCGTGAATATATTTCACCGCTAAATCCACACAGGCCTTGATGGCTGAAGCAGAATAATGCACCTCATGAAATTTTTCGTAGTATTTTTTGAGGCCCTCCAAAATTTTGATACTTTCTTCTTCGCTGGGTTCGTCGATATCCACTTTTTGAAAACGGCGGCTTAGGGCATGATCTTTTTCAAAAATACTGCGATATTCTTTATAGGTGGTGGTTCCAATGCATTTGAGTTCGCCACTCGCCAGGGCAGGTTTTAAAATATTCGAGGCATCGAGGGCCCCGCCCGAAACAGCCCCGGCCCCAATAATGGTGTGAATTTCATCAATAAATAAAATCTGATTTTTTTTGGCCGTAATCGCCTTCATCACCGCCTTTAAACGCTCCTCAAAATCTCCTCTGAATTTGGTCCCTGCCAGCAAGGCCCCCATGTCCAAGGCATAAACGGTAGCCTCTTTCAAACAATCTGGGATATCCGAGGTCACAATCCGCTTCGCCAAACCCTCTGCAATCGCCGTCTTTCCTACGCCCGCATCCCCCACAAAAATGGGGTTATTCTTCCGACGTCGCGCCAGAATATGAATGGTGCGCTCTAATTCCAGAGCCCTACCAATCAGCACATCAATCTTGCCTTGCTTGGCTTTTTCGTTGAGATTGATGCAATATTTCGAAAGAGGGTCTTTCCCCTCCTTGGGTTTTGTACCCTCTTCTTTATCAGCGGGCAGAGAACGTTGAGGGAGATTCTCCGAGGAGTTTTCCAAATCTACTTTCGAAACCCCATGCGAAATGTAACGTAGCACGTCATAACGACTGATATTCTGCTGATGCAAAAAATAAACGGCGTGGGATTCAGGCTCACGAAACAGGGCCACCAAAATATTTCCACCATCTATTTTTTCTTTTCCAGAAGACTGCACATGCGTGGCCGCTACCTGCAGCACAAATTGAAAACCGATAGTGTATTGAGGATTTTGATATTGATCGGGAGGCAAAACGGGAATGGAGGTCTTAAGGAAATCATTCAGATCTTCTTGTAGTTTTTTCAAGCTGGCACCGGTATGGACTAAAATTTCAGAGGCAACAGAGTCTTCGGTAAGAGCGAAAAGTAGATGCTCCAACGTCACATACTCGTGATTTCTAGCCAGGGCTTCTTCGTAGGCCTTTTTAAAAGTTTTTTCGAGTTCCTCGGTAATCATCATGAAGATCTCTCCTCCATTTGCAATCCACAACCCCCCACTCCCATTTTAAAGCACTTCTCATACTTTTCAACAGCGAAATGATCTCAATAGAAGGAACGGGTATTAAAAACGAAAATAAAGGAGATTTTTACTATCCCTCCGACACCCTGCGGCATTTTTTTGTGCGTGTAGAAATACCTCACCCTGCCCTCTCCTACCCTAGGAGAGGGAGAAGAAGAATTTCCAAATTCTCTCTCCTAAAGGTTAGGAGAGGGTCAGGGTGAGGCATGAAAAGTTTTCGAAAGCATCCAACAAAGAAAAAATACAACAGGCATATGCCAAATAAACTGCATGAAGGTATAGCCCACCAAATCACGGGCCTTCACTTTCAAAATGGCCAGCAAGGGCAACATCCAAAAAGGGTTCACCAGATTAAGCAAGGCCTCGGCGGCGTTATAAATTTGTACCACCCATCCCAGGTGCATGTGATGCAATTTTGCGGCTTCCAGCACGTAAGGCGCTTCCATCACCCATTTACTTCCACCCGAAGGAATAAATATGCCTATTACCGTAGAGTACAAGGCAACCAAGAGAGGATAAGTTTGTGGGCTACTGATGTGGACAAAAAGATTTGCAACATAGCCTGTGATTCCTGTCCCCATGATCATCCCAAAAGTGACGGCATAAAAAGGAAATTGAATTAATACCCCACCGCAGGCAGGAACCGCCTTTAAAACAGCAGACCCAAAATTTTTAGGGCACCAATGCAATAAAAGCCCCAGTGTAATAGAAATCAGGTTGTAGGTATTCAGATCGAGAGCAGCCAATGCCCCCTTGGGAGAAGTTTTGAATTCATAAATGAGGTAAAAGCCCAACAAGGCTACCATGAACAGATTCAAGAGAGGACTGTATTCCAGCCATTCTCTTGGTCGATCTGAATGACTCAAGTGGAGAGGCTTTTCAGTAAGATCTACTCCGTAAAATTCTGCATTTCTCGCTTCGCTGGAGGGAGGGGTGGAAAAATAGGCGACGCCCAAAGACAAAAGAATCAAAACCACGGCCATTAAGGCATTTTGCCAAAGAAAAAGGGTTTGGACGAGAGGAATAAGCCCGCTGATGGCGAACAGTTTGGGTGGAATGCTTTCAAAGGTGGCCATCATGAGCGCTGCCGAAGAAGAAAGACCTAGCGCCCAGATGGCGCCCAAACCCAGATAGGCAGCAGCCCCCGCTGCACGATAATCAAGATCTTTTAAACGGCGTGCAATGGCCTTCACAAGCAAGGCACTAAAAATAAGACTAAAGCCCCAGGAAAGGAGTGACGTCATCATCGAAAAAAAAGCAATGAAGGCCACTGCCGATTTGGGTGTCTTAGGCAGACTGGCCAGTTTTTCAATCAGGCGATTAATCACCGGAGCCGTCGCCACCACATATCCACCAATGATGATCATCACCATCTGCATGGTAAAGGGAACCAAAGACCAAAAACCTTTTCCTCCTGCAATGGCCAGTTGAGCGGGCTTTTCACCAATACAAATTCCTAGAACAAAGGTAACGACGACCCCCAAAAAAGCAAACACCAGGGCATCGGGAAACCATTTCTCGGTCCAATTGGCCAAGGCAAGACCTGAGCGCTGTCCCAAGCGAACCATACTTGAAGGAGTTAATTTTTTTTCTTCCATTTTTTCTCCCATCGTTGCGGTTTCCGATTTTTGGTCGAGGACTGTATTTCCGCTGTTCGAATTTCGGACTACTTTTTTATATCTTTTCTTTTCTGTCATTCCTTTTTTTTGTAACTCCTTAATTTTTTTATTTTTTTATTATGAAATGTTTTTTGTTTTGCTTTGGCACCGGGCTTGCTTTCTCTCCAGGTAACATTTTTTAAAAAAGGAGCCCGTCATGAAAATCGAAAACATTTCACCCGAAGAACTCTTTAATGAGAGATATCCTGAACTTGATTTTTTGGATCAAATCCCCGACGAAGAATGGAATGCCAACCCAACTTCTTCCGGACAAGACCATTTCATTCCCCCGAATGAAGGCCTAGCTTGGTCAAGCACACAGCCCCTTGCCACTGAAGCAGAAAGCGCCCTCGAACTTTCCGAAAGCTATCTGGAAAGCATACGCATCACCTTACAAATGATGTCGGCAAGGCAGGTGGACCATGCCCCTGCAGCCCTAGAAGTGCGACAGCAGTTGCAAAGAATTCAGCAGGAGCTATCTCACCTCCCTTCTTCTAGCCATTTAGATGGCCATCAACGCAATCAGTTACGAGCCATTCGACTGGGCCTGGTCCAGGCACAAAGGCAGCTGGCCAGATCTGAAAGACTGGACCTTGGCACAAGTTTCATTCCCCAGGCTTTATTGGAGTCTCCTCAAATGCCCCGGGTCTTTCTAAGAATGGCTGAATTACGAGATCAATGCGCTCACTGTCATTCTTCTTCCGATGCCTGGCATTTAATAGAACAATTGCGACAATTGGAAAGCCAAACACAAGAGCTAGCCCCACAAATCATTTGGCAACAGGAACAGCAAACACAGATATTGAACGTCACTTCGCTACAGGACGAAATAAGAAATTTGAGGATGGAATTGCTGGGGAGAATTCGTAGAGGCAATTTTCAAGGCAGGGCCCACTGAAAATTTTGACATTATTGAGACACGAAGTAGATTGAGATGAGCGTTTACAAAATTTCCACGGTCTCTTTTAATTCCAGTGCTATTCGGGACAGATCGCTAGAGGAGGCTTGGGTTTCCAAGGCACTCGTGGTAACCGACTGAGCCACTTGGGCCACTCCGGTAATATTTTGTGCAATCTCGTGACTCCCCTTGGAGGTCTCTCCAATACTCCGGGCAATCTCGCTGCAGCTGGCATTTTGCTCTTCAATGGCAGAGGCTACAGTACTTTGCATGTCGTTGATCTGGCGGATGACGTGATTGATCCGTTCCACCGATTTTATCGCCTCGACGCTATCTCCCTGGATGATTTCAATGCGGCGGGAGATATCTTCTGTAGCCTTCCCCGTCTGTTTGGCCAGTTCCTTCACTTCGTTAGCCACCACCGCAAAACCCTTTCCGGCCTCACCTGCCCGGGCCGCTTCAATCGTGGCATTCAGGGCCAGCAGGTTGGTCTGTTCGGCTATGGAGCTGATCACCTTAATGACATTTCCAATTTCTGCACTGCTCTCGCCTAGTTTGACAATGGAGCGATTCGTCGATTGCGCTATCCCCACAGCCCCTTGCGCCACTTGCGAGATCTCGGAGGTATTTTTAGAAATCTCTCTAATACTCAAATTCATTTGCTCCACATTGGTAAACACCGTTTGCACATTCTTGCTCACCTGCTCCGCCGCAGCAGACACCACATTGGCCTGGGACGCTGTCTGCTCGGAACTGGAACCGAGCTGACAGCTGACAGCATTGAGTAAATCAGAAGAATTCACAAGCCCCGCTGTGGCCATTTCCATTTTTGAGACCACCTTCACAATCCGACCATAAACAAACGACAGGGGACCCAAACTCGATACAATCACTGCCAAGAAAGAAAATATAGCACTATAAAAAAGATTCTGCCCCTGCCCATGCAGATCTGCCAACATTGCATCGCGGTTGAGCATCAACGCATTCACAAAACTATCCACTTCTCCAATGCCCTTGCCGGTAGCTTGATCGAAATCTTTCATAAAAAAATCCCCTTCGGCCTGATCTCTTCCATAAGCCTCATACATTTTCGTTCCCGTAGACCACATTGCGGCCATATCCCTTTTTATTTGCGCCAGGATGCTTACTTTTTCAAAATTGTCCTCTGCTGTAAAAAGGCTAATCAATTTATCTACAGACTCATTGGCCTTGTTGAAATATTCCTTCCCATTTTTGTTGATGACATCGACATTTCTGCTGAGAGAGGCGTCTGTTAAATATTGCCAGAACATAACGGTTGAAAAACGCAGTGTTGTTCCTGCCGTTATTTTTTCCCCGGTAACAGTTATTCCCTCGATGTCCTCTTTTATGGCATGTATTTGATAGAGGTTGAACAGGGAGGAAAGCGTCATCATAAAAACGACTGCTGCAAATCCAACCGCAACCACATAACGCATTTTCATTTTGGATAATAAAATCATACCCTCTCCTAAGCTTGATGAAATCCCCCCCTCAAAGCTGCAGTACGGAGCAATAATGAAAAACTTGAGTTTAATTTTGAAGTTTTGACAAGGTTAACGAGGGGTAATGCCATTAGAATCAAAGAGCACTATGGGAAATGGGCCGCTCTGGCTTTCTTAAAATCTCTGGCTCTATAAAAACGAAAAATACTCCGCAGATTTTTGTCTCAAGCCGCGCCGATTTTCTGCATAATTGGGCATCACACTTTCAACTGTTTCCCAAAAAAAACGGGAATGATTGGGATGAAGCACATGACACATCTCGTGGAGAACCACGTAATCCAAAAGCTGAGGCGGAACCAAGATGAGGCGCCAGTTAAAACTCAGATGTTGTTTGTGGTTGCAACTTCCCCAACGCTGCCTTTGATTTCGAACACTGATTTTTTTTACTGAAACTCCTAAGTCCATTTGAAAACGATCAATACTCTCAATGATTTTTTCTCGAGCCTGCGCGTAGTACCACTTTAAAAGTTGAGCTCTTAAATGCGGCTCAATGCCATCTCCTTCTCGCAACAAGACAATCAGTTCCGTTCCGTTAAAAGAGACACTTCTTTGAGCAATACTGGCTTGTTGAATCTGCAAACAGATGCTTTGCCCCCGATAAGGAAGCTTAGCGCCCTGAGTCAAAGAATAGACCTTGAAATTTTCTTTGAAATGATTTTGTTTTGCCAAAATCCATGCTGCGCGTTTTTCAACAATTTCATCTAACTTTTTTTCGGAAAAGCGTTTGGGGATACGGAGTAAAACAGAAGAATTAGGCAGCACTTGAATCCCCACTGAACCGGTTCTGGAGGTCCGCTGAATACGATATTCAATTCTATGAGGGCCCATTTCAAAAAGTCTTAACATGACTAAACCTGTCCCACTGTCTCAACTCCCACTTCCAATCCCTTCCCTTAACCGCCAGGGCTGCTTTGTAATGAGAATGAACTGAAAGCTCCTGAATATACCACTCCGTATTTTGATTTAATCCCTCTAAAGACTCGGAAAAGCCCAACCCCAAGGCTTTGATCAGGGCTTCTTTTTGAGTCCAACAACGATAAAAAAAATCTGTCTGTTTTGCAGACGGCAAAGACAACAGCTGCTCTGCTTCACAAACAGAAAAAAAACGCCGAGCAATATTGGGAATATTGGGATTCTCTTTTATCCTTTCTACATCAATACCCAGAGAAGTATTTTTTGCAAAAGCAATCAAAGCCAATTCGTGAGAATGAGAAAGATTAAATTGCAGAGAATTTTTTGCAAGAAAGGGCTTTCCATACTCGTTTTCTGTAAAAACGAAGGGATATTCAGAGTCCAGATAATTTTTTAAAAGACATTGCAAGGCCGCATGGGAGACGACAAAACGTCTTTGATCTTCACGAGAATAAAACTTTTCGCTTCGAAATTTTTCTTTTTTGTTGAGATACTTTTTCAATCTTTCGAGTTCAGATTCCTGAACTTCTAAGGAAACACACCATAGATGAATCTGATTTTCGTCTAAAATAAAATCCATAATTGAGCCAATAACTTTTACGGAGCATTGTCCACAAAAGTTATTCGGAAGGAAACCGCTGACAAGCCTCCAGAAAAGCTTGTTGCAGATATTTTTGCACATCAAATCGTCTTATCGCCGGGTCTTTACGGGCAATGGCCTTCAAGGTGATATAGGCCTTTAGCAAAAAAGTGAATTCCGATCGGACGTAAAAGTGCGATTCGAAGGCTGCCTTAAAGCAGGCATCCAAAGTTTCAAAAATCTCATTCAACTCAGTAGAACGCTTAAATATTGCATCTAATTTTGCCTTCAGTAGGGCAGCGCTACTATTGGCACCGGCTTCTGTCATTGCCATCAAAATATTTTGAACTTCTTGCACGTCCCCTGACAAAATGTGCACGATGAGTTGCACCAAATTCTTTTTTGAGGCCTGACTCAAATGGCCCAGGCGTCCAAAATCGAGTAGAACCAAAGCCCCGTTTTCATCGATCAAAACATTATGAGGTTGAGGATCTTCAAAATAAAGCTCTTCTTCGCCAAAGGTATGCTGGGCCAGCATGTGGGCGACGGCGTCAAAATGTTGGATGCGGATTTTATCGCTTGGACATTCATCGAAAGGTGCTGCCTGCACCCAATCGAGAATGAGAATTTGAGCACGGCTGAGATTTTTATAGTAGCCAGGCATTTGCATATTTTCTGGCAATTGTTTGGCAAAAATTTCAGCATTTTGAAGTTCATTTCTAAAATCCAGTTCAACCCGATAAGTCGCTTCAAAATCGGCAAACAATTGCCTAGGGCTAAAGGGTAGGCCAAAGCGCTCTTTATTTTCATCCAATTCTTCTGCCATGGCCCTTAAGGCCTTCAGATTCTCATTGGCTCCCGTCAAAGTGGCGTTGGGAATGAGTTTTACCGCCACGAAGCGTGCTTCGCTTAAAGTAAGTTCTTCCATTTTTCCCTGGGGATTCAAATAAGAGACCTTGGTTCCTCCCTTTAATTTTGCCTTGTAGATTTTACCAATGGAACCCGCCCGCCTCATGTCATAATCGAACTCTTCAAATATTTGTTCAGGCAAGGCCCCATAAGTTTGAAGAAAAAGCTGTTGCACTTCTTCTTTTCGCGGGGCTTTATTTTGACCTCTAAATTTCTTTAAGGCCAAGAGATAGCTCTCGGGCAAAACGCCATCCAGCAAACTCAGGAACTGGGCGAGTTTCTCGTTTCCGGTCCTTTCCAAAAAGGAAACCAGGGATTGCTCGGGGCTTAACCCTTCCTCATTCAAACTCGTTACCAGATCTTCCTGCTGCCCAAGAGGCAGCTGTTTCAAATACGTCAACAGACTAAATTGAATAAGACCCGGGAGTTTCAAAAAATTTTGAGGCAACTGCAACGTCGTTTGAGAAATCTGTTCCCGAGCTTCTTGGGCCTGTTGAATAAAAACACTTCCTGCGGCTTCAAAATCCTGATGAAGTTTAGTCCCTGCGCGGGCTTCCACATCAAAATACAAAACCCAGATTCCATCGCTGATATCTACCGCACCTCTCGCCTGAGTAAGGCGTAGCGCCATTTGCGCAAGAATTTGTTCAGGTTTCAATTTTTTCTTACAGAGTTTGGGAAAGATTAAAAATGAAAAAATCGCTAGGTCCAAAACATCGCTACAGTCTCCATTCCATTTTTTAGTTTTTGGATCTTTCAAGTGAGAGAGTGCCGCCTGGTAAGAATGGAAAAAGTTTTCTGTTTCCTGTGGATTTTGAAAGAGAAAATAAATAAAAAAATCATCCGGTTTTTCCCCGGCAGCAAATTCGCTTAACCGAGAAATTAAACTCATGAAGGCTTCGCGGGCAGACTGTTCTTTCTGGCACAAATTCTTCAGATAAAATTGATACACATAGTTGCTCAAACGCCCCGCAAAATAGAGCCCGGCCACGGCCTTTTGTTCCAGGGCGTCCGGAATATTCCATTTCAAAATTTCCTGATAAAGAGGCGTGAAGGCTTCTGCAATGGATGCCTCTTCGGCCTGAACTAAAGTTTGCAGCCATTGCTGGGTAAAGGCATTTGGATCTTTTGCGGCTAAGGCCTGGCGGAGCAAGGAGAGTGTTTGGTCTAAGAACGCTCGCGCTTCGGCCTGATTGAGATTTTGCACCGCGTTTCGAAGCAGGGCTTGATGGATTTGGATGAATTCTTGAACTTCTCCTATTGCCAGGCTTCGTCTCCCCCGAGAAATCGGGGGGCCATTTTCACTCGCAGTTACAATGGATTCCCGATTACTCTGGAATGACGACGAGAGACAGGAAATATATTCCCCATAAGCACTCGCCGGATAATCTTTCGCGTAAATTTCACCCAAGCGATAAGCAAAACCTCCCAGATTATTTTGTCCCAGATGCTTCAATCCCCGTTGCGCTTGAGGCCCAAAAATTTGTAGCAAATGCTGGTGATGCACATAGCTTGCGCTTAAGCGGGCGCAAGCTGGCAAGTGATCTGGATGCAATAGCTCTGGCCGCTTTTTCGCAATCACCTGAGAGAGGGCGGACAAGGCCATCAGCAAACTCGTGTTGGCCGCAGGTTTCTTAGCATCCAAAACAAGTCCTGTGGTCGCAGAGTCGAGTTTTTCAATGAGATAGGCTTCTACTCGGGGATAATTCCACTCCTCGAAACGGTTCAAAAGAAAATGAAAACTTTTGGGGCTGAGATCCCACAATTGAGTCCAGCCCTGGGCCTGGCGGGGCAGCATGCGTTCTAAAAATTCCAGATAGGTATCTTCTTTTTCTTGTGCAGAAAGGGCAGTGTCTTGGTCTTCTATTAAATCAAAAAATTGTTTGAGTTGCTGATATTGTTGTTCGTCCGTCGCTAATTCCTGAGCGAGGCTGGATCCTCTTGCATAAGTTTCAAAGGCCGCATCACGGGCTCGGGCAACATTTAACCCCAAAGGATCTTCTTCTGAAAGATTTGTGGATCCGAGCAGATAATCCGAAACAGGTTGGATGGCCTGTTCCGCTCTCTCTTTTCCCTGCCTGGCCTTGAAGGCCTCTTGTTTTCCGCGCTGTAAGGCAAAGTAGCGTATGAGGAGTTGGATGACGCGAGAGCGGATTTGTAATAAGTCCTGCGTGTGAAAATGATTCCCCGTTTTCACGGGGATGACGAGCTGCAAGGCCCTCAACAAACTCTGGGGGGAGATCTGATTCTTGCGATGATCCAAATCATCCGCCACCGCATTTAAACAGGCCTGCATTTGATCAAAAAACTTTTTTCGTTTGGCCGCATCCGTTTTTTGAGCGCTGCCGGCGATGGCCTGGCTGCGTCTGAAATTTGTTTCAAACTCAAAGGCAAATTGCGCATCCAGACTCCTGCCCCACACGGGCACTTCCCCCTGTTCACAAAATTGAAAGAGACGGCGCTGGAGTGCCCGATAGGGGGCATCCTCCACAAATCCCTCTACTGCAGCACCTGCCAGCCATTGTCGCAGGGGATGTTGCTCATCCAAGCTTTGCCAGAACTCCGAGCCTTGTCTGAGCATCTTGCGAACTTGTGCCTCGTATTCGCTGCGAAGTTCCTGCTGCTTTTTGAAAAGCCTCTCAGCCGATTTTAAATCACCTTGTTCCAAATAAGCCCGAATCAATTGATCTCTCAATTTCAGACACAGCTCGACTTCAGGAAGTTCAGCAAATTTGACAAGACCTTCGTGTTTCAAATGGGCTTCGGCCCTCTTTAAAAATTCAGGCGCACGCTCCGGCCATTGTTGGGCAAGAGTGAGATAGCTATGGGCCATTGCATAATGGGGATGAAAGAAGTAGTGCCGCTTGGCCTCTTTGCCTGCAAACTCTTTCTCCATGGCCATTATCGCCTGAGCGAGTAAGCTGAAATCAGAAAAAGAAAATAAAGAGGACCAAATGGGATGTGCCAAGCAGATCCTCTCGTAATCTCTCAATTTCGCCTTTTCTAACCTCTCTAAAAAAGCGAGCGAGGCCTCCCTCAACGCAGGGCAATGAAGCAGGCCAGACAAGTAGCTGTAATTATCCTTATCCCATCCACGGGTTGATTGAGACTGAAGGCTGTGCTCACTCGATTTTGGGTCTGTGAATTTAGAGCTCCCTTGGGAGAGCAGCCTTAAGTAAGAGGCAAAACCCGACACAAAATGATAGCGTTTCGTTTCGCCTTTATTTTTTTCCTCTTCTTCTACGTCGGATACATTTGCTTTTTGATAGGCCTCTATTTCCAGGGCGCTGGGATTGCGGGTTTGTTGAAAAAGAAAAACAGGATCAGCAGGATCAACACATTCACCACTATAAAAATTTTCAGCTTCAGATCTTCCTACAGGTAAGGAGAAATAAATTTGTTTATTTTCAAAATCACCCCAATATCTTCCTCTACAGCGATATTCAATATCTTCCCAATAGGCCTTAAATTTTTCTTCAATCTCTAGGGCAAAACTTGGCCGTGATTGGCGTAGTTCTGCCATGAGGTTAAAAACGACGAGTAGAGTGTCGTCGGCATTGGAAAATGCTAAATGTTCTTTGGTGAAATCCAAAACCCTTTTAAGAATAAAGAAAAATGATTTTTTGGATACCGCACTTCGAAGTAAAATCGCCAGAAGCCGCAGCTGTAAGTGAGGAGAGTATTCTAAAGTTATATCCAAGTCATCAGTTATAAAAAAATCGGTATCCAACACATAGGCCAAGCTTCGCTCAAGGGAGGGCTTTGCCTCTTCCTCAAATCCCCGTTCATACAAAGACAGCCCCAATTGATACGAGAGCTTCATGGCGGCTTCGTATTGTTCCCCCTGCGCCAGGTTTTGAACGAAATCATTGGCCCGCAAAAAGGCCTCTTGAGCGGCTTCCAGGGGCAACTGCTCTCCCAGGGCGAGCAGGCTGTAAAAGTAACCGACATCTTTTGGATCTGCCCTTTCGACCAGGGCATAAAAGTGACCCAAAATAGCTTGGGCTTTTAGACTTGTTTCGGAATCTTTTGCAATGCGATTGGGGCTTCCCGAATTTTGCGGAGGGCAGAGGCTTTCGAAAACCAGATCTGTTCCCTGCCAAAAGGCCTCTGCAGAAGTTTGCCTGCCACCCCCAAACGCAACAGATAAATGTTGCCGCGCGCGGCCGAGCAAAGCTATAACGGCCGCAGGATCTTGTGCAGCCAGTTTTTGCAGATCCAGGCCACCTTTCATCTTGAGCTGCTTAAAATGATGGTCCACCTCAAAGCCCAATTGTCCCAGGCTGGAGGCGATGGCCAGGTTGCGTAAATATCCATTTCTAAAATCGGGCACGGCCATGGCAGCAGCCATTTTCCAACTCTGGCTAATTTCCAGACAGCGATATTCCTGGGAGTATTTTTTAAGCTCTTGGTAGATACCTTCCACCCCGGCGTCTTCATAAAGCTTCACCAGTCCTGGTCTTTCCCCTTTGGGCCACATTTTTTCGCGGGCCCTGAATTTCATTCCGCCCAAAAACTTTTTCAGGGCCAGCTCGCAGAGGACCTGCCCCGCGTGACCCCAGGCTTCTTCAAAAAAGAAACAGTCCATGATATTTTTCTGGCGTGCGAGGGCAAGTTTGATCGGATCTTGTCCCGAAAGATTCAAAGGATTTCGAATGTCCATTTTTCTGCGAAGGGTCTCATATTGCTTGGCGAATCCTTCTTCGAAGGCCTCAAAAGGCAGGGCATGGAAAAGCTCGTGGGCCAAGGTGCTGAAAGGGGCCCCGGGTGAAATAAAGACCCTCCCCGGGGCTTCTTTATTTGCCTCACACATTTCTTGTAACGAAGGGGTCGCATAAGAATTTTGTGGGCCTTCGTCCAAGTCGGCAAGAATAGAGATGAAAGGCGCCATCTTATCCAGGGCCCCTTTTCGCAAAATCCCCAGGCCTTCGGGTTCGGGGCCCAGGAGGTGATCCAGCAGTTTTAAGGCCAAGGGAATTTTGGCTTCAAGATCTCTCTGGGCAGTAGCATACTTTGAGCTGGCCGTGGCCTCCAAATTTTTCAATGCAGATTCATCTTTTGCCGCAAGTCTGCTCCTATCAAAGGCAGCCCCTTGGGCATGACGGATTTGAAATTGAATCACTCCCTGCCGTGCTCGATTGTATTCCTCAATATAAAAACTATAAAAACCATCCCTTAATATTCTATAGGCCTCAGCAGTTTTGTCCTTTTCGAACTCGTGTCCCTCTTCAAAAATTTCTGTCTCAAATAAAATGCCACAGATTTCCTCCTTAAAAGAAACATCAAAAGGCTCTTTTTTATCCTCTCCTTTAATTTCTCTTACAATCTCCAAAAGGGCATTCTCATCTACCCCCCAGGCCTCTGGAACCGAATACTCCTCTGCTTGTCTTAATTGTTCTTTCAAGGCTTCTACTGAGACAGGCTTTTCTTCCGAAGAGGGATTTAAGAAAGGGCCCTCATCTGCTTGATGGGAATAGAGCCTGGTGACTTCGTCTGGAAGGACAGTGCCTTCAGTCACTGCGCCGAGTTTTGCTACGGCAGATGTTGTACCAGCAGGGCTTGCAGAAGCGATGGCAAATACTGGAGCATCTTCTCCTTGTCGAGAGGGTGTTTCGGGTGTCACAAGATATAAATTTGGAGATTGAGTGAAACCATCCCCCACAGCGATAGGAAGGGCTTGAGTTTCTGCTTCTGAATCAAAAATGGCATTGTCGTTGGCAGGATTTGTAATCTCGTAGACTGGTAAACTGGTAGACTGGTGAACGGCGTTGTCATCTCGTGCAATCTCCCTCAAATCTTGCTGTTGCCGATTCAGTCTCATCGTCAGCGGATGCGCCAGATGATTTTGTGTGTCTCCTCCAATTTCATCAGTTGCATTGCTAATCCAGTTCCAGGTTTCTGAGGTCTGAGCATGGGGGTTTGCGCGAATAATTCCGGCACGGGTAAAAATATTTTCGAGGATATTTTGTGAAACCACTTCGATGCCTACATCTCCAAAAATAAAAGCCGCCCCGCGATGGACGAGGCTATGCGAACTTAAAATTTGACGTGCGGCCAGGCCTTCCAAGCCTTGCTCCACGAGATAGCCTCCTAGGCCCGAGGCGATTCCGACGCTCAAACCGATGCCAAACTGTCCCAGCAGCTCAGGCCATTCCTGACGTAGTTGGGTAGAATCCATGGAATGCAACTGAAGAAAAAAATTGTAGGCACATTGAAATCCGCCTTGTGCCCCTCCAGCCACTGCCGCAAGCAGTAAAGCAGAGGGACTAAAAGAACCCCGCGACAACTTTGAAATCACCCAGGTCGAAAACAAAGAAGAACCCACATTGAGAGGAAAGCTCCAAAACTCCTGGGCGTTTCTGGCTCCCAAAATGGAAGCCCGTCGAAGTGAGGCTTCAAAATCTCTTTCTCCAATACGATCGGGAAGTTCTTCTCTTAAAAAAATCCGGCCTTGCCGGGCGGCTTCTCCACCCCTCTCTACCAAGGCCTCTGCAATACCCTCCGCCATTGCATTATGCGAATCTTCCACAGACGATTCAAATACGTTTAAGGGATTTAGATATTGGGGAAGCTGCCTCAAAAAATGTTGAGTTTGATCGATTAAAGCGGCACCTAATTGAGCGGCCGCCTGGGAACTTTGAGCCAAGGCCGAAGAAGATCCCGTCAGCAAGGCCGTCAGCCCAAAGCCTACACAATCGTAAAATTGATGGAGACGAACACTTTGAGTGAGTTCCCGCGCAAGCCTCAAAGCCGCTGCTGTGGCTTGGGGGTCCGAAACATTTTGAAGGGAATGTGTCGAAGCAATAAACTCAAGCACCAGGCACCCTTCCCGGCTCTTTAAAAAATCTTTCAAAACAGGATCATTTGCAAACGAGGTTTGGGAGAGCTTTTGCAGGGCCTCTGCCAAATTTTGAGCTGAACCATCTGCGACTAAACTAATAGCTTCCCTAGACAAATTTCCCAAATGCTGTCGAAGCTCCGCTTCATTCATACTCAGTCTTGCTCCCGCAGGACGAGCGCTCTCCAGGGCATAAAAAGGACTCAAGGTGCTTAAAAGAGTTGAAAGATGTAAATCGTTGCGCCTTTGCTGAGGGGTCGAGGCTTGCTGAGTTGCAACGGAAGTCGAGCTTGAATTCGTATTCAAACGAAGGTCGGGGCCAGAATGATGAGGCGCGCGGCCATGCAAGTCCATGGCTCATTATCGGAAGAAGCCAGAAGGAGTTGCTAGGTATTTTGAATTAAATATTTTGACTTAAATTTTGACTTAAATCAGTTGTAACTCCCTCCCTGAGTGATTCCTCTTTTCGAATCTAAATATAAAGTGTCCGGGCAAATATCCTGTTCATGAGGCCACGCCACTGTGCCATCTACAACTTTTACCTGTTTAAAATACGCTTCTTCTTTTAATTCTTTAAAGACTCCAAAATTAAGCAAAAACGAACAATCGTAAACCCCTTTTTCATTATTTGTAAAAATGAGCTTTAATTTATAACCCTCCATTGGAGTAGCTTCTTTGATTCTAGGATTCATAAGTATCCTTTTACAAATACTTCTCAATCAAAATCTGGGCAATCTGCACGGCGTTGGTGGCCGCGCCTTTGCGGATATTGTCGGCCACGATCCAAAGATTGATTCCATTGGAGATAGATTCATCTTCCCGAATACGGCCCACAAACACCTCGTTTTTACCGACGCAATCGATGGCCAGGGGATATTTATTCTGGCTGGGTTCATCCACCAAAATGAGACCTGGAGTTTTTTGTAAAAGTTCTCGAACTTGAGCGACTGAAATTTTCTTTTTCGTTTCAACATTCACCGATTCGGAATGTCCACCAAACACGGGTACCCGTACGCAGGTGGCGGTCACTGCAATGTTGGAATCGTGCAATATTTTCTTGGTTTCATTCACCATCTTCATTTCTTCTTTGGTGTATCCATTTTCCAAAAAGCTATCGATGTGAGGCAAGCAATTGAAGGCTATTTGATGAGCAAATTTTTGTTTGGTGATCGGTTTTTTGTTAAATAAATCTTGAGTTTGCTGAGAGAGCTCATTCATGGCCCTTTTGCCGGCACCACTGGTGGCTTGATAGGTAGAAACCACGACGCGTTTGATTCCCACGGCATCCTGAATGGGTTTTAAGGCCACCATCATTTGAATGGTAGAACAATTGGGATTGGCGATGATGCCTTTGGTTTTATATTGGGCGATGTCTTCGGGATTTACTTCAGGGACTACCAAGGGAACCTCGGGGTTCATTCGGAAGGCCGAGGTGTTGTCCACCACTACTGCGCCGGATTTCCAGGCGATGGGGGCAAACTTTTCGGAGATGGACCCGCCGGCTGAAAAAAGAGCAATATCGATACCCTCGAAAGATTTTTCATCCAGCACTTCAACTTTGAGGTCTTTGCCTTGAAATTTTAACGTTTGGCCTGCACTTCGTTCGGAAGCAAGGAGTTTGATTTTATCAATGGAAAATTTGAATTCTTCCAATACGGCCAACATTTCATTTCCCACGGCACCCGTGGCACCAACGACGGCGACATTGTATTTTTCTTTTTTCATAGAGCGCTCCCTCAATTTATTTAAACAATGATTTCAAAGCCTCCAAAGCTTCTTCTTTTTCATTCAATTTTTTTTCATTTCTCTGAGAACCCAATTCAAACCAGTCACAAAAATTGGCTTTTTTCTTGTCTAATACCCGCTCGGCACTCATTTCATGGCATTCGTTATAGGCCGAAGTCTCATAAAAATTGCAATTGAGGCAACAATGCAAATCGACATCGCAATGCTCGCAAACAGCCTGCCTGGAGATTTTTTGTTCTTTCAACTGCAGTAAGTTTCCACAGGAATAGCAGGCATTAGCCATATGGACGGGCCCCTAGCACTAAGCATTTGACGCGACAAGGGTATTTTCAATTAACTCTTGCCAAGAGTTTAGGCATCCGCTAAGGAACGCCTTCTTAAAACTTGGAGATTTTTATGAAAGAAAATTTACACCCCCAATATTATGACGTAAAAATTGTTTGCGCCTGCGGAAGTATACTGGAAACCGCTTCTACTCAAAAGAGTCTTACGGTGGATATCTGTTCAAAGTGCCATCCGCTGTTTACCGGAAAGCAAAGATTACTCGATACCGAAGGGCGCATTGATCGCTTCAAAAAGAAATACGAAAAGGCCAATGCCGCAAAGACAAAAACCAAGCACTAGTTCTCAAAGAATCAATTTTGAAAGCCCGTCCCGTTTTAAACGGGATGGGTTTTTTTATTTTTAGGCTCATTTTTTATGTTCCATAAACTCGAAGCCGTTGAAAAAAAATTTGAAGAACTCACTACTCGTCTTTCAGACCCCACGATTACTCAGAATCCCAAGGAGTACCAAGCCGTTGCCAAAGAACAAGCTAGTTTGTCGGAACTGATCGCCTGCTTCCGGGCCTACAAGAATGCCAAAAAACAAATTGAAGACAACAAGCTTATGCTTCAGGAAAACGATGACGATCTAAAAAGCATGGCCAAAGAAGAACTGGCGCATTGGGAACCGGAACTCCAAAAACTGGAATCGGAACTTAAGATCCATTTGTTGCCCAAAGATCCTTTGGACGAAAAAAATATTTTTCTGGAAATTCGTGCCGGGGCTGGTGGAGACGAGGCCGGATTGTTTGCTGCAGAACTTTTTCGGCTTTATTGTCGCTACGCCGAGGGAAAAAAATGGCGAGTGGAAATCATGGATATGAACGACACCGGTGTGGGAGGCCTGAAGGAAGTGATCGCAGAAATCTCCGGAGAAAAAGTTTACAGTGATTTAAAATACGAAAGCGGCGTGCACCGGGTGCAACGCGTTCCCAAAACGGAAGCCCAGGGACGTGTCCACACCTCCACCGTCACCGTCGCCGTCATGCCAGAGGCCGAGGATGTTGAAGTGGATATTCAAGAAAAAGATTTACGCATTGATGTCATGCGGGCTTCGGGCCCCGGTGGGCAAAGCGTTAATACAACGGACTCAGCCGTGCGGGTCACCCATATCCCCACGGGGCTGGTGGTGGTCTGCAAAGATGAAAAATCCCAACACAAAAATAAGGCAAAGGCCTTAAAGGTTTTAAAATCCAGAATGCTGGAAGCCGAACGTGAAAAGCAGGACAAGGAAATCTCGGACAATAGACGTTCTCAAATTGGAAGCGGAGATCGCAGCGAAAAAATCAGAACCTACAATTTTCCCCAAAACCGGGTGACCGATCATCGCATTGGACTGACACTTCACAAACTCGACACGGTGATGGAAGGAAACATCGATGAACTCATACAAGCCCTACGCGCTTATTACCAGGCGCTGGCTTTAAAGGGAGAGAGTGAATAGACGTCTAATAAAACATCAACACCCCTCCCAATCCCCCTTTTCTACTTTTCTGGTTTTCTTTTTCACAGACTGATGATGCTTTGCCTCCAGCATTTTTTCTTTGGCACGTTTGGAGCGCTTTCTCTTCTGGCGCCTGATCTTCTCAAACTTTTGCTGAATGGCTGATTTTTCACCTAATATTTTTTGTTCTAATTTTTCACACAAAATTTTACGTGCGTAATAACGATTGAGTGCCTGAGTGCGGGTTTGCTGGCATTTGACTTCTATTACAGGGGCTCGCGTCGCCCCCTCCAGCGGCAAAGCCGCTGAAGCCTCCCCCTCAACGGCTATCGCCTTTGGATAATATTTCAACACCACGCAGGTAGAGACCTTATTCACATTTTGTCCCCCTGCCCCAGAGGATCTCACAAAATGTTCTTTTATATCTTCTTCTCGCAGGCCCAATTTGTGAAATCGTTCTTCCAATTCTTTTTGTTTGATGGGAGAAACGGGTAGTGTCTTCATTAATTTGGACTCCTCTAAAACTTATTGAATGGACTTCGAAATACCTTAGCCAAAAAGGCATTCCCTCCACTCGCCTCGAAGCAGAGCTTTTACTGGCTCATAGTTTAAACTTGAAACGCATTCAGCTCTACACCCAATTTGACAGGCCTTTAAGTGAAAAAGAATTAGCTGATTTCAAAATTCTTCTCAAGCGCCGTGCCGATCGAGAACCTTTAGCTTATATCCTCGGTAAAAAAGAATTTTATTCGATGGAATTTATCGTCTCAAAAGATGTTTTGATTCCTCGTCCAGAAACGGAACTTTTGGTAGAACAAGTCCTAGCCTCCCCTCTTGTTAAGAGGGGATTGAGGGGAGTTCACCCTATTCAAATCCTCGACATCGGCACAGGCTCTGCTTGCATCGCCATCGCATTAGCCAAATATCTCCCTCAAACTCAAATCACCGCTTTAGAGATCAGTGAAGCCGCCTTGAATATCGCCAAACAAAATGCCCAAAAACATGGGGTAGAAAACCAGATTGAATTTATCCAGGGGGATTTTTTGAAGTCAGAAGTCAGAAGTCAGAAGTCAGAATTTGATATCATCGTTTCCAATCCTCCTTATATCGCTAGTAGTGAAATCGAAAAGTTGGAACCGGAACTTCGTTTTGAGCCTCATTCTGCATTGGACGGGGGCATAGATGGCTTGGACTTTTATAAAATGATTTTACCTTGGGCCTTCAAACATTTAAGACCCGAGGGACATTTATTTTTAGAAATAGGATACAATCAGGGAAAAGATTTGACTGAACTTGCACAAAACTGTGGCTTTTCTAGCGCTAAGATTTTAAAGGATTTGGATAATAAAGATCGAATTTTACATTCTACACTCTCATAGAAAAGTTATTTATATATGGACAAAATCGTTATCCAAGGTGGACAAAAACTCAAAGGCAAAGTCAGAATTTCAGGTTCCAAAAATGCAGCCCTGCCTCTGATGGCGGCTGGTATTTTGGCGACTGGAAACATGCTGCTGCACAATGTCCCCGAGCTTCGAGATATTGTTACGCTTTCCAAACTGCTGGAAGGTCTGGGATTAAAAATCAGCACCTGGGGAAACCGGGTTAAAATTCAAACTCTAAAATTCAAGAGTCACATTGCACCCTATGAGTTGGTAAAAACCATGCGTGCTTCGGTTCTAGTTTTGGGCCCTCTTTTGGCACGTCTGGGAAAAGCAAAGGTATCGCTGCCTGGCGGTTGTGCCATTGGAGCACGTCCTATTGATCAGCATTTAAAAGCCCTGGAGGCGATGGGAGCCAAAATAAAAATCGAGCGAGGGTATGTAGAGGCAGAGTGCGTCAAACTTAAAGGGGCCAATATTGTTTTTGACATGGTGACTGTGACAGGAACTGAAAATATTTTAATGGCAGCCTGTCTAGCAGAGGGAACCACCGTTTTGGAAAATGCAGCGAGTGAACCCGAGGTAATTGATTTGGTTCAATTGCTCGTCAAGATGGGGGCAAAAATTGAGGGCGCGGGGACTTCCCGAATTGTCGTTGAAGGCGTCAAAGAACTTCAGGGAGCAGAATACAGTGTCATGCCCGATCGTATTGAAGCCGGTACCTTCATGATTGCCGGGGCCATGACTCAGGGGGAAATTCTCATCGAAGGAATGATTTTAGATCATGTAAGGGCCTTGGTTCACAAACTGGAAGAGAGCGGAACAAAAATAGAGCAGCTGCCCAAGGGAATTGTAAAAGTGACAGGTCCCAAAAAAATAAAAAGCGTGGATATCATCACCGCCCCCTACCCTGGTTTTGCCACCGATTTTCAAGCCCAATTCATGGCACTCATGTGCCTGGCTGATAGCGTTTCGACAACCACTGAAACTATTTTTGAAAATCGCTACATGCATGTGGGGGAACTCATTCGCATGGGAGCGGATATCAAGACCGATGGAAATCGAGCAATTGTAAAAGGGCTTTCCAAACTCTCTGGTGCACCCATCATGGCCACTGACCTTAGGGCTTCGGCCTGCCTTGTGTTAGCGGGCCTTGCGGCGGAAGACATCACCGAAATATCGCGCGTTTATCACATTGACCGCGGCTATGAAAAAATAGAAAAGAAGTTTAGAAAATTGGGTGCAAAGATTAAACGGGTGAAGTTGAGGTATTAAAATGAACTTTGAAGCAGAATTTGAATGGGATCAATCGAAAGATTTTGCAAATCAGGTCAAGCATCAGGTTTCTTTTCAAATAGCAAAATTGGCATTTAAAGATCCGAACAAAGTTTTGACACAGGATTTTTCACATAGTACCGATGAAAAACGTTACTATTGCCTAGGCAAAGTAAAAGAAGGGATTCTTACAGTGCGATTTACTTATAGAAAAAATAAAATCAGGATAATCGGGGCGGGCTATTGGAGAAAGGGAAAACAAATTTATGAGGAAAAAAATAAAATACACGAATGAAGACATGGGCAATCCGAAAATTATTGAAGATTTTCTCCCCCCTCCTCACAAAATTAATTTTGACACGCCAAGATTCGAGGTGAAAGTCAATCTTAACTCTCAAACATTGCAGTTTCTAAAGCAATTGGCCAAACGAAAGAAAACGAATCACCAAAAATTAATTCAGAAAATATTAGATTATTACACACAGGAATTCTCTCAGAGTCTGCTTTAATTTCATGAACCTCCTCAAAACCACCGATAAAAATTTTCAAAGCAAACTCCAAAAAATCCTCCACCGTTCTGCGTCTTCAAATAGAGAAGTGGAAACAAAGGTTGCGACTATTATTTCTCTGGTTCAAAAAAAAGGAGACGCTGCCCTCTTCCAACTCAGCAAAAAGTTTGATCAGCACGAATTGAATAAAAACACGATTGAAGTCTCCAATTCAGAAATTCGACAAGCCTTCAAACTGGTGCAGGCCGAGGAACACCGCGCGCTGGATCTTGCAGCTTCTCGCATCAGAGATTTTCACGAGCGTCACAGTCTCAAGTCGTGGCAATATAAAAAAGATGGATTGCTGTTGGGGCAACGGGTCAGCCCGCTGGATCGCGTGGGTATTTATGTTCCGGGCGGAAAGGCCACTTATCCTTCTAGCGTTCTGATGAATGCCATTCCGGCTCAAGTTGCCGGAGTGAAAGAAATTGTGATGGTAAGCCCCTTTCCAAGTGGGCAAATGAATCCTTATGTATTAGTCGCAGCCAACATTGCCGGCGTAGACCGTATTTTCAAGATCGGCGGGGCGCAAGCCATTGCGGCCCTGGCCTATGGCACTGCCAGCATTCCTCGTGTCGATAAAATTGTAGGTCCTGGAAACACCTATGTGGCCACGGCCAAACGCCAGGTTTTTGGACAAGTCGCCATCGATATGATTGCCGGGCCATCGGAAATCACAATTATTTCCGATGGAGGCTGCAATCCTTATTGGATTGCAGCAGACCTGCTGAGCCAGGCGGAGCATGATGAACAGGCCTCAGCGCTACTCCTCAGCTGGAAAGAAAAATATATTTTGGAAGTACAAACCGCTATCGAAGCCATCTTAAAAAACTTGCCTCGTGCAACAATTGCAAAAAAATCACTCCAATCGCATGGGGCTTTCATTCGGGTAAGAAATGAAAAGGAAGCCGCAACGATTGCCAATGACATCGCGCCTGAACACTTGGAACTCTCCGTAAAAAATCCAGAATCGCTTCTTAAAAAAATCAAACACGCCGGAGCCATCTTTTTAGGCTATCACAGCACCGAATCTTTTGGAGATTATTTGGCAGGCCCCAATCACGTGCTTCCCACTAATGGCACGGCACGTTTTAGTTCACCGCTTTCTACTTTTGATTTCCTGAAATTTTCGAGCCTCATCGATTGCAGTGCCGAGATGGCAAAGTCCTTGGGCCCTAGTGTGGTGCGACTTGCAGAGATGGAAGGCCTGCATGCGCACGCCTTGGCAATGAAGTTCAGGTTGTGATACCTCACCCCGACCCTCTCCTACCCTAGGAGAGGGAGATAAGAGAGACTCAGCTTTCAACAATAATCCGTATGCCCCCTCTCCTAAAGTAGGAGAGGGCTAGGGTGAGGTATTACCCTTGTCCCTCACTCGAAAATCCCTCAAATAATTGCCCTGCAACTCCAGCACCGAACCCAGAAAAAGTTTTTGCTGGTAACACTCAAAACTCAGCTGCGCCAAAGACAAAATGTCTAATTGAGATTTTTCCAAAGGAAGAATTTTGTTTTCTTGTACCCCCTGCTCTCTCAAAAAATAGGCATTGGCTATCGCCCCTGAACCCAGCCAAAAAACTTCCGAGAGAGAGATCTTTGATTCAAGGGCCACAAAAAAATCTTTAAAAGAGAGGCAAGATTCCTGAATATCTTTTTGAGTGAGCTGAAAATTTTTCTCAAAAAACTTTGCGTAGACTTCAGCATTTCGGGCATCTAAACAAACGGCCAAAGGGCTCAAGTCTCGATTTTGATAAGCCAGTAAATCCAGGCTGGAAAGCCGGACGATGGGAATAGAGCTCAGTGCAGCCAAGCCTTTCACAAAGCTGAGCACCACACGAATGCCCGTGTAGGAGCCCGGCCCTGTGCAAACCCCAATCGCGTCCAAGTCATTTACCTTCAGTTTAAATTTTTCTAAAATTTGGTGCGTGTTAAAGGCCAGGGCAGCACTGTGATTGGAAAAAGCCTGCCAGGAGTTGGCTTCCAAAACTTCATTGTCTTTTAATAAGACAACCCCCCCTTGAGAGCTGGTGGTGTCTAGGGCGAGAATGTACATAATTAACTCTCGCTTTAAAACTTCCCCACCACAAAATTGATCAATTTATGCACAACCTGCAAATTGCTCAAATCGTTGATGGTCACCAGGATCATCAACGAAAAAAGCAGAGCCATTCCCACCTGCATGGCGATCATCCTTGTTTTGATAGAAAGGGCTTTCCCGCGGGCCACTTCAAAGAGCATAAAAAACAAATGCCCTCCATCGAGCACAGGGATAGGGAGTAAATTCATCACCCCTAACTGGATACTTAGATAGGAAATAAAATAGAGGAAATCTCCGAAGCCACTTTTGGCAGCTTGAGCCGTCGCTTGAGCAATTTGAACGGGCCCTCCCAAGGCCCTGTAAGAAAGCTTAAAACTAAATAATTTCTTTAGAACTTTAAAGGTAAGCCCCAGCAATCCATTATACTCTTCTATTCCATTTTCTAGGGCCTCCGCGAAACTATATTTCACTTGGATATAGCTTCCTTCAGGGATTTTTTTAACCACCCCTAAAATCCATTTTTTATTATCCGAATCGTAGGTAGGAGCAATTGCCAGATTTTTCTTCTCTGCATTTCTCAATACCTCTAGCTGCGTATTTTTCCCTTGCGAAGCCGTGAGCAAATCACTCATTTCATCCCAAGAATTAATCGGAGTTCCATTGACAGAGAGAATTCTATCGTTGGCCTCTAGACCTGCACGAAGTGCTGGCGAATTGGGAGCCACCTCAGCAATAATGGGGGGGAAAACTATAAACAAAGGGGGCTCAATACCAAAAATCCCAACCAGATTATCTTTGTCAGCATCCAGTTTTACTTGGAAAGATTTTATTTCACTTCCACGTAAAACTTTTAACTCAAGACTTCCATTGGGATTCTTCTTCACAGTTTTCATCACCTCCAGCCAATGCTGGATGGGCTTGCCTTCTATCTCAATAATCTTATCTCCTTTCATCATTCCAATTTTGTCAGCGGGGGAATCCTTTTTGACCCCTATCAGCACACTTTCTTGATGCAAGTAAGAAGGTTCCTGATGCCCAACCATAAAAACCAAAGGCATCAGCAGCAAAGCCAAAAACAAATTCATGGTAGGACCTGCCAACACTACCAACACCCGTTTCCATAAAGGCTGTGCTGCAAAGCTGCGAGGGTCATCCAGGGGTTTTATTTTTTCCTCTTCTGGCTCTTCGCCCGACATCTTTACATAGCCACCCAACGGAAGTATGGAAATTTTGTATTCGGTCTCTCCCCTCTTAAAGCCAAAAAGCTTGGGGCCAAAACCCAGCGAAAATTGCTCCACACGAATTCCCGCCCATTTGGCAACGAGAAAATGCCCAAGTTCGTGGATAAAAATGAGAAGCCCCAAACCGACAAGAAAATATAAGAAGGTGATGATGGTCATAAAAAATATGTAGGAAAGGATTGGAGAATAGGCAAGATGAAAAGTAGAGACTGGTTTCAAACCCGTCTCTGCTTCATTCTTCTTAATTCTTCTGAGTTTGTTTTAACAAGTCTTAGTCTTTGCCCTTTTGCTCTTCTCCCCTGTCACAAAAGTCCGTAAAATATTTCTTTAGATAAAGAAGTTTATTCCGTTGGAGGTTTTATGATGAAAGTGTCTGTACTTCCACATCTGCATTTAAAATGGTTGTTACGCGTTTGTTTTGTGCTTTTTTTATTTGCACCTAACCTTGCTCAAGCAGCGACCAAATATTGGATTGGGAATGGGGACAGTTTTTCAGACGATACCAAGTGGTCTACTTCCAGCGGGGGCACTAACGATACAACAGCCCCAGGGCTTTTAGACGACGCCACCTTCGACGGCAATAGTGCAGATTGCGTGATCGATAGCAGTATTTCGGTAAGAGGAATCTATATCCAGTCCGATTATGCGGGTGTCTTATCTACCAGTGGGTTTCCCGCCATTACCGTCACCGGAACCCTGCAATTGCAAGGGGGTGAAACCCTCACCACTAGTAGTGGGTATCCTCGAGTAGCAGCAGGAACGGTAGTCTACAACGGGACATCCCCTTCCTACACCTTGAAGAATTGGAACTATGGAAATCTGATTATTAACGGAGGAGCAAGTTCAGTCTTCAGCCTCAGTGCCGATCTCGTGGTAGGCGGCGATTTGAGTATCACCTCGGGGATACTCGATTTGGCGGGGCATAATTTATCACTGGGTGGAACTTTCAACAACAATGGAACCCTGCGTCTGCAGGGTGGAGAAATCCTGGATCATGGAATGGTCGCCCTCTATCACCTGGATGAAACCAGCGGCACCTTCTACGACGCCACCCGCTATGCCAACGATGCCAGTGCGCATGGAATCGTAGGCTATGCGGCCACTGGAGAATTTAGCAGTAATGCGATTTCTCTCGATGGCCAAAATGGCGATTATATTTCTGCTGCCGATTCTCCCTCTTTAAGTCTCACCGGGCCTTTCACGCTTTCTGCCTGGATAAATCTTGCCTCCACAGGTCAGAACGCCGGCATCATTGAAAAGTATGAAGCCTCCGGACCCGATGGCATCAATGGATACAGGTTTAGAGTGAGCAGTGGAAAACTCGAAGCTAATACTCTGAGTGGAAGTTCTCTTGCCGGGGTCACAGGCACCACGACCGTTTCTGCCAATACCTGGCACCATGTGGCGGCCGTTTATGATGGGACAAACATTAAAGTTTACCTGGATGGCGTGTTAGATGGCTCCGCAGCCGATACTATCAATCCAACCGATGGAGCCAGTGAGCTGCGCATTGGAAAATATGGAATCGACGGCCTTGCAGGAGAATTGAACACCGTGATTGACGAAGTGGCGATTTACAAAGGAGCCCTGAATGCCTCGGATGTTAACGCTCTTTATGTGGCTGGCTCTGCCTCAGACAACAGCTTCCCCATGGATACACATTCGGGAACTGTCGAATACACTGGGGCTGCAGGAACCAACACCCGCAATTCACTGGCCGCCGGAAATAACTATTACAACCTCATCATCAACGCCGGGGATGATACCTTGAAACAGGATTCTATCCTCTATGTAAACGGGGACCTCAGCATCCGTAGTGGAGCCACCCTCAATAGTAATGACCAGGACGTTTATGTAGCTGGGAACTGGAGCAATAGCAGCACTTATACCAGCGGTAACAATAAGATTGTCTTTGATGGGAGCGGTGCCCAGAGTTTTGATCCAGGAACAGACTCCACTTATCAAAATATCGACGTCCTAAAATCTGGTGGAATCCTTTCATTGATCAATCATGATTTAACCCTGTATTCTTTTAGTACGGATAGTGGAGACACGGGAACCTTCGCACAAGGCTCCCAAGCCATGTCAATGGCCATACTCCAGCTCAATGGAGGAACCTACACCGGCGGATCAGGGACAATCACCACCGATGTTTTTTATCAAAATGCTGGTACTACTTTTACAGCCCCCTCCAGCACCCTATATGTGGACTGGGGCTTCTATCATCTGGTTGGGAGCACCTTCAATCACAACTCGGGAACCGTGGATCTGAGTGATTGTCAAACCATCGATGGCTCTACCACTTTCTACAACCTGACTGCTACCGCTGTCACGACCATGACCTTTACTGCGGGTTCCAAACAGACCATCGAACACACTCTCACACTTCATGGAGACTCCATTGCAAAAACTTTCTTGAATCTAAGAAGCAGTATCGAGGGAACTGAGTGGTTGATTGATCCCCAAGGCAGCAGAGACATCAGCGGTTATGTGGATGTGGAAGACAGCAAAAACACCAATGCAAGTAACATCACCTGTTATACGAATTGTATCGATTCAACCCACAACACCAAGTGGAGCTTTGTTACGCCTGCAATCAATGTCTCGAAGAGCAGTGTGGCGGTGACCGAAGGCGGAGCCACGGATTCTTTCACCGTCGTCCTGGCCTCTCAACCCACCGATGATGTCTCGGTGGCGGTAAGCCCCGAAGATAGCAGCTACGGGGTTTTGGTGTCGTCTTCTCCCCTCACTTTTACCACAGGCGACTGGAATATTCCTCAAACGGTGATGGTCACAGCCATTGACGACACGCGCTACGAAGGGGCTCATACGGACAGCATTTCTTTCAGCGTGAGTAGTAACGATGGAGGCTACAATGGAATGGCGGTTTCCTCTGTCACCGCCACTATCACCGACAACGATGCCCAGCCCATGATTTCCATTGATAGTCCCTCGGTAACAGAAGGCAATGTGGGGACAAAGAATTTAACCTATAGCGTCACCCTCTCCAATTCCAGCGTTCAAACTATTACGGTGGATTATGCCACGAGCGATGGCACTGCAACGGCGGGATCCGATTATACTGCTACTTCCGGGACCCTCACCTTTACGCCAGGGCAGACCTCCAAGACGATCGATGTGTCGGTGATTGGCGATTATGTAGTGGAAGTCGATGAGACGCTGACCATGACCTTGAGCAACCCCAGCAATGCGACGACCGTTCCCCCAGGCATCGGCACAGGGACTATCCTCAACGACGATACGGCAGGAGTGACGATCAATGAATCGGGAGGAAGTACCAATGTGACCGAAGGAGGTGCAACAGATTCTTACACGCTGGTTCTCACCTCTCAACCGACATCCAGTGTCACCCTCACTCCGAGCTCCTCCGATACCACCCATGGAGTGACTGTGTCTCCGAGCACCCTGACCTTTACGACAGGCAGCTGGAATACCCCTCAAACCGTGACCGTCACTGCGGTAGACGACAACCGTTATGAAGGCCCTCACAGCGCAACGATCACCCATGCCGCTTCCGGCGGGGGATACAACGGTGTGACTATCGCCTCCGTCACCGCCAATATCACCGACAACGATGCCCAGCCCGCCCTCTCCATTGCCGACAGCAGTCGTGACGAAGGCAACTCGGGTTCTTCCAGCATGGATTTTTCTGTGACCTTGAATCGTCCCAGCGTTCAAACCATTACGGTGAACTATGCCACCGCTAATGTTAGCGCGACGGCGGGTTCTGATTATACCGCCACTTCCGGCACTCTTACCTTTAACCCGGATGAAATATCCAAAACGATTAGCGTGCCTATTTTGGGAGATACCCTGTATGAGGATGATGAAACCTTTACACTTACCTTGTTGAGTGGGCCTTCGAATGCCACACTTGACAGATCCAGCGCAACCGGGACCATCCTCAATGACGACCCCCAACCTTCCGTGCAATGGACCAGCTCCGCCCAGGCTTCTGCCAGTGAATCCGGAACGATGACCGTGACCGCCCAACTCTCCGCAGCGAGTGGGAAGACTACCACAGTGCCTTTTAGTATCGGCGGCACAGCTACTGACGGAACCGATTACACAATCACGGCTTCTCCTCTCACGATTGCTGCTGGGGAGACTACGGCCTCCACGACCATCAGCATTATTCCCGATGCAATTCATGAAGGCAATGAAACCGTGGTCTTGACAATGGAGGCTCCCACCAATGCCAGCCTGGGAGGCACCACAGTGCACACGGCAACGATTACCGACGATGACTTTGTGGGCGTCACTATTACCGAGTCGGGCGGAAGTACCAATGTCACCGAAGGCAGCGGCGTGACCGATTCTTACACCGTTGTGCTCACTTCTGAACCTACTCAAGATGTGGTGATTACAGTGACTCCGGATGATAAGGTATCTACTACTCCCCCAACCCTCACCTTTACTTCAGGCAACTGGAATAGCCCTCAAACCGTCACCGTGTCGGCGGTGGACAATCAGGTGGCTGATGGCCTGCACACGGGAACGATTACCCATACTGCCACAAGCTCGGATACTTTTTACAATGGGCTTTCCATTGCCTCAGTGGTCGCAAATGTTACTGACAATGATTCTCCTGGGGTATCGATTGCAGAATCTTCCGGATCCACCGTAGTCACCGAAGGAGGAAACACCGATACTTTCACGGTGCTGCTCAGCACTCAACCCATTTCCGATGTGACGATTACGATGCACCCCGACAGCCAGGTGACCACAAATCCTCCCAGTCTCACCTTCACTGCTTCAAACTGGAATCAGGTCCAAACGGTGACAGTCACCGCGGTGGACGATCACCTGGCACAAGGCAATCATACGGGACTGATCAGTCCCAGCGCCAGCAGCGGGGATAGTGCTTACAATGCGATTGGTGTTAATCCCATTACAGTTTCCATTATCGATAACGATTCTGCAGGGGTGACCCTCACGCAAAGTAATGGAAGCACTACCGTGGTAGAAGGTGGGGCCACCGATTCTTATACCATAGCCCTCACCAGCCAGCCCACCAGCGATGTAGTCATCACAGTAAACGCAGGCTCCGGAGTAACAGCATCGCCTACTTCCTTGACCTTTACGTCTGGTAACTCTGGCAACTGGAGCACGCCGCAAATGGTAACG
Source organism: Deltaproteobacteria bacterium (assembly GCA_015233135.1). Classification (NCBI taxonomy): domain Bacteria; kingdom Pseudomonadati; phylum Myxococcota; class Myxococcia; species Deltaproteobacteria bacterium. Next base: position 56,534 of record JADFYH010000004.1, on the reverse strand, counting down.
GTTACAGCCGTGAACAACAGTATCGCCCAAGGCATACACACTGCCACAATCACGCACACGGCTGCCAGCAACGATACAAACTATGGGGCCAATCTTACTGTTGGATCCATCGTGGTCTCGATTACAGCCAGTGATTCGGCGGGAATCCACTTCAGTCCCAGCTCCCTTTCCCTTGCCGAGGGGGGAGACAATGCGACTTTGAGTATCCGTTTAAATTCGCAACCGACAAACACCGTGACAATCAACTATAGCCCCAATGCTCAAATTAATGTGACGCCGATCCAGATGAGCTTCACCGCCAACAACTGGAATCAGGCACAAAGCCTCTTGGTGTCGGCGGTGGACGACAACCTAGTTGAAGGTCAACACACAGGTGCCTTTACCTATCACAGTGTCAGTAATGATGCGAACTACAACAACCTGACCGGTTCTTATGCCAATATCAGCATTCAAGATAACGATTCCGAACCCAGTGGCGGTGGAGAAGGTGAAACTAACATCACTTTAAATGTGAATGCAGGCAGCAATCAGAGCCTGCGAGCAGGGGCCAGCATTGGTCTTTCTGCAAGCGTCACCCCTTCATCCACTCTGAGTTCAGGCAGCTATACTTATGTCTGGAGTGTGGACTCCACCTCGACAGGCAGTGGAACCTTGAGCGACACAAGCCTTGCAAATCCTGTGTTTACTGCAGGCTCTGACAGTGGAGAAGTACATCTCACTTTGAATGTCACTCACAGTTCGGGGGCCAGTGGATCAGGCACCCTCACCTTGTATGTGATTGCGGTCTCTGGTGTGCGCACCGAAGACCAGGAAGAACATGTCGTGGGAGTTCATGGATCCACTCACCTACTTCAAACCACAACCACGGTAAACACGAGTAACGGAAATGAAACGAGCAGCTCTCAGCGGGTAGCCTTGGGAGTAGGATCAGCCCAAATCACCCTCCCCGCGTCTGCCAATACCCAGTATAGCTTTACCGTAACAAATTCTGGACGTCTGATTATCGGAGTTCCTGGAGAAGAAGGCGGCGCAGGACGTGTGTATTTTTCTGAAGTAGCGCTGCAAGATCTTTCTCACAATATAAACTTGGGAGAATTGAATTTAAATAACTCGATCTCGAGAGTCTTGACCCAAAACAGCTCGGATCCCTCCAGCCCTCGTCGAAGCATCAGTAGTATAAACAACTCCTCCGACTTCACCTATGTCTCGGGTTCTCAAGCCCAGGGGGAATTTGGAAGCTATCTCGCCAGCGGAGATATCAATGGGGATGGAGAAGATGAAATTTTAGTAGGAGCCCCAAACTCTGGCCCCCACGGAATGATTTATATTTATGATTCCAGCTACAATTTAACGAGTACCATTTTTGGATCCGCAGAACATCCTGTCAGTTCGGTACTGGTTTCAAATTATTTAAATAGTTCTAGTAAAGCCGATATTTTACTGGGACCTGACAACCCTGCCCTAAACCAGAATCTCATGCAACAGGGAGCGCTGGATAGCGGCCAATTCCGATCAAACATCGCCCTGTTATCCTCGGATGCCCGAAGTCTTTCAGGCAGCGTGGAGTTGTCTTCTCGGGGAGTAGATGCCGATTTTGGAAGTGCTTCTAGTGAAACGGATTCCATCACGGGTTATCAATCGCTGGCGGTGGGAGATTTGAATGGAGATGGAGATCCGGATTTAGTGGTAATGGGAAACGATGGAACTGCCTACATTTATTTGGGACGAAAGAGTTTGGGAGATCATCTGAGTGCCAGTGACGCGAATGTACGGATCACAGGAGGCAGCGCGACTAACGGATTCGGACGAATGATCGCCATTGCAGATGTCAGTGGAGATGGCATTGCCGATTTGATAATTGGGGCGCCGGATTATGGGGCCAATCATAGCGGGGCAATCTACGTAATTTTCGGATCCAGCAACCTGGGATCAACTTCCACTCTCGATGTTACAAGCAGCTCCCAAGTAATCGTTGTTCCTGGAGCTTCCGCTGCCGATGCCATAGGCTCTGATCTCTTGTTGATCGCCAATCCGAACAATCCCAATTCTGCAGCGGACATTTATACGCTCAAGAGTAATAACACCGTGGTAAAACTCAGCGTGGCCAGCGCCTTATCCCCCCGAGCGGGCCAGACAGACGATTCCCGAGTCTCGGGATCGGGAGGCTGTAGTTTGTCGAACAACGCTGCACCCAATTACTTCTGGGCTGCTTCAATATTTTTAATGTGGATTTATCGAAAAAAACAAAAGCGTTGGCTTAATCACTAACTTGCCCCTGCCATTCTGTACCCTTAAAATTTCAAATTAGCCCCCTCAAAAATCTCAAAGCTGGAGAAACGCGTATCCCCTCTTTCGACAAATAATCTTTTTGACCAAACGCCGAGATCTGCCAGCACTCTGCCTGAGGGAATTTCGCTTTAAAATAAAGCAGCCCTTTTCCAAGCTCCTCATCTTTCAATTTACATTCGATGGCCTGAGTCACTTTCCCTTTTCGCGTCAAAATAAAATCTACTTCTCTTAAATCAATATCCCTAAAATAAAGCAGCTCATCGTCATAACCTTCTACATCTTGCTGATAATGCACCCATTTTTGTAGATGAACCGCGACGAGGTTTTCGAAACGGGGGCCGTCTTCGTCGAGTAAATTCCAATCAAAATGATAATGCTTCTGATCTTTTTTAATGGCCCTTAATTTTTTTGCACCGAAGGGTTTAAGACGAAAAATAAAATAAAGCCGCTCCAAAATTTCCAGCCAATTCGAAACCGTCTTATGAGCCACCTGCAGATCTTCTCGTAAACTATTAATGGAAAGGGGTGAGCATACACGTGAGGGCAAGGCAATCATGAGAGCTTCCAGGTTTCCTAGATCTTGAACTTGCTCGAGTTGCGTGATGTCTTCTTCGAGAATGCGAGTGCGATATTCCCGGGTCCAACGACGGGCTTCTTTTTGGGATTGGGAAAAATAGGGTTCTGGGAAACCACCTAATTTGAAAAGGGTTTCGAAATCTTTTTGATTTTCAATTTTCAATTCTGCAACGGTGTAGGGATAAAGGCGCAAAAGATGATAGCGACCCTGAAGTGAATCGCCTCCACGACGGTATAAATCAAGACGTCCAGAACCCGTCACCAGGATTTGATGCGTTTTGGCGTGGGCGTCGTAAATGCCTTTAAGGCTATTTCTCCAGGCTCTATACTTGTGAATTTCATCAAAGACCCAGAGTTTTTCTTCTGAAAATTCCTGCTTCAAAAAGCGTTGTCGCTCGTTCGGAATATCCCAATTGAGATAAAGCCCACCTTTTTCTTTGAGAAGCCTTTTCGAAAGCGTAGTTTTACCTACTTGTCGTGGCCCACTCAAAAAAACCATCTTCTTTTTGAGATCTTCTTTGATTTGTTTTTCGAGGTATCGAGGGTTTTTATTCATAAAAAAAAGCATACGAGTAATTTAGATAGGTGTCAAATTTACTCGCGAGTAATTTAGACAGGGGGCAAAACCACTCGAGCAGGGGGGCTGGGAATTTTTCAAAAAATATTGTAATCACGTGGTTTTCCCCTCCCTCGAGGGGAGGGGATCAAGGGGAGGGTGATCTCAAGTGCACTTAGGGTCACCCTCTCCCTAACCCTCTCCCCTCAAGGGAGAGGGGACTTTGCTCAAATACTTTTTTAGGAAACTCCCCGACCACGCAATTACTCGTACCTGAATAGTTAAAAATGACTTTTCTTTCCCATTTTAAATGCTAGTCTGGAGGGTATGAATTCTAATTCTTTTGATGATGAAGAGGACCAGACAATTGTAGAAGAAAAAGAGAAAAGTAAGGGAACGACTCCTCCTGCTAATCCACAAGCGGAAGAGGAAGCGGAGGGAACAGTTGCTTTCGTAAAAAAAAGTGACCTGTCTTCGCGTCCTTTGCATCGCAGTACTTTAGAAGACCTGGGCCCCCTGCCCTCTTTTTCTCAATACATTGAACGTTTTCCCATTCAGGCAGCCCTTCCCAAACAACGCTTTGCCGCTTTTTTCATTGATAGTCTTTTGCTTTTTTATCTTGTTTTTGGCTTTAAACTTATCCTCGAACATTTTGTGTTTCCACAAAGCTTTTTAAAAAATTACCCCAATGGAGTTTTAAGTTTTTCAGCCTTTCTTATTATCTTTTTGTATTACCTGCTATTGGAATCTCTCTGGGGGATAACCTTTGGAAAATGGCTCTGCCACTTAAAGGTGGTGGATTTAGAAGGTTTTCAACCCAAACTTTCCAGTATTTTCCTGCGTAACTTTTGCCGTCTTTTTGATTATCCTTTTGCCTTTCTGGTGGCGCTCCTTTCTATGGAAAGTTCTCCTTTCTATCAGCGTCTGGGAGATAGAGCTGCACAAACGGTGGTCATCGACAAAGCTCAAGCCAAACAAGATAGCATCGATTTACGCTCTGTCCCTCTAAGTTCCACTTACATCCGCATGCTTTCCTTCAGTTTCGATCTGGTCTTTTATTTCTCTTTGCTTTATCTCACCGCATCCACCTTAAATCCGGAAAAACCATACACCCTCTACGTTTTTGGATTCTTCCTTTCGATTTTTGTTCTAGGTTATTTTCCCCTGTTTGAATTTTTCACTGCGACCACGCCAGGAAAATTTATTTTAGGGCGTCGGGTGATTATGGAAAATGGCGAAGCCATTGATGCCACAGCTGCTGTCATTCGAAATTTTTTTCTTCCGATAGATGTCCTCATTGCCTATTTACTCATTGCCCTCAGCCGACGCAAACAACGCTTGGGAGATTTGGTAGCCGATACCCTGGTCATCAAAAAAATGAATCATCTTCGGGGCAGATACGGCTTCATTTTTCTGTTGCTGCTGCTGGGATTTTTTTCTTACACCAGTTACAAGAATCCGCAAAAACACTGGTGGATGGGGGAACTTAAAAATCTAAGTTTAAAAACCTCAGAACTTCTCTACCAAAAAACCCAGTTCTTGATGTTGGACGATACTGAAGACACTTCCGCAAAAAACATCTCCTCTTCTAGGCAAACCCTAGTTCCAGCTCCTACGGTAAACACGACAGCCTCAAGCCTCTCCCCCCCTCCGTCTTTGGCACAGGGGAATTTAAGTATTCCCGAATTTTATCTTTCTTCAGGCCCTAACCCCGCCCAAATCCGTCGAGAGGGTCAGTTTCAGGCAGGAGAAGAGGTTTACTTATTCTTTAAAGTAAGCGGATTTCAAATAGGAAAAATCCAAGATGTCAACGTAAGCGAAGATGCCCAAATTCTGAATCCGGATGCGAGCACTTTTTTAGCACAAAAGAAAGTGGTGGAATTCAACCAGACGCTTGCGGCTAACGTCTCTGCCTTAAATATTGCCAACTCTTTTAAATTACCCAAAGAAATGAACGCGGGGGTCTACAAGATTATTCTCACTTTGAGGGATCAATTGAGCGGGCAAAATTTGAATTATGAAAAGGGATTGATCGTGCAGAGCCCCTAACTACCCCACCACCCAAGTCTCTCCGCTATTCATTAACTTTTCAATATTCCCCTTGCCCTTATGTTCAATCGCAGACTGGACCTGATCTTCTAACAATTGCTCATAGCTAGGTTTCAGGATGGATCGAAACACACCGAAGGGAACTGGATATTCAGGCAGCTCAAGTCTGGCAAGAATAGACGCATAGGTAGAATCTTCCAGGTGAGTTTGATGAAGCATCAAATCGGAGGGAGGATTTGCCGCATCGAATTCAACGACTTCGACTTTAAAGCCTTTTAAGCGAAGGCCCTTGTTTTTTTCTTTTCCAAAAATAAGAGGTTGGCCTTCCACCAATTTGATCGACAGGTCTTCTTTGGTCGCTTTGTCACTGACGCTCGCATGAGCCCCGTCGTTAAAAATCACGCAGTTTTGTAAAATTTCTACAAAGGCAATCCCCTTGTGACGACCTGCTGCCTCAAAAACTTCACTCATGTGTTTCACATCGGTATCCAGCGTACGCGCCACAAAAGTGGCCTCAGCGCCCAAGGCCAACGCAATGGGACGCAAGGGATAATCCAAAGCTCCCTGGGGAGAAGATTTGGTCTTTTTGCCCCTCTCAGAAGTAGGGCTGTACTGCCCTTTCGTCAGACCATAAATACGATTGTTGAAAAGTAAGACCTTCAAATCGATATTTCGTCGCATCGCATGGATAAAATGATTGCCGCCAATGCTCAATGCATCGCCATCTCCAGTAATCACCCACACGGAGAGATCGGGTCTGTAACTTTTTAGGCCGGTCGCAAAAGTGGGGGCACGGCCGTGAATCGTATGAAAACCATAGGTGTTCATATAGTAAGGAAAACGGCTTGAACAGCCAATCCCCGACACAAAGGCATATTTTTCCCGAGGAATATTGAGCTTGGGTAGGGTATTTTGCAATTGAGCCAGGATGGCATAATCACCACAACCGGGACACCAACGTATTTCCTGGTCACTAATAAAATCTTTACGGGTTTGATTGAGAGAGATGGAGTTTTCTTGAGTCATAAATTTTTCTCCTAACCCACTCTTAAGCTAAGAGGGGGACAGGGGGCGTTATGGCAATTTGATCCAATTGGACCATAACCCCTCCTAACCTCCCCTTAGCTTAAGGGGAGGGAAATTATTATAAATATTTCTTCGCCTCTTTGACAATTTCCTGGATGCCAAAAGGCTTCCCTTGAACCTTAGTAAACGAGGCCGCATCTACCAAATACTTGGCCCGAATCAGAAAAGCAAGCTGCCCCAAATTCAATTCGCAAATCATTACTTTTTTGAAGTTCTTGAGAATCTGCCCCAAATTCCTGGGGAAAGGATTCAGATAACGGAGATGCACACTGCTTACCTTATGCCCCTGAGCACGCAACTGATCCCCCGCCGAAGTGATCGCTCCATAGGGGCCACCCCAACCTAGCAAAAGGACGTCTCCACTCGCTCCACCTGTCACTTCCAAATCAGGAACATCCTGGACAATCGCTTCTATTTTAGCAGCTCGTAAGCGAACCATTTTATCGTGGTTGATGGGATCATAGCTCACAGTTCCCGTTTTATCCGCTTTTTCTATGCCGCCGATGCGATGTTCCAAACCCGCTGTACCGGGGATAGCCCAAGGTCTGGAAAGAGTTTTTTCATCGCGCAGAAAAGGCATGAATTTGCCTTCACCCTTTTCGGCATACTTGATTTCAAATTTTTGGAGCGATTTTATCGAAGGCAGCAACCAAGGTTCCGATCCATTGGCAATGTAGCCGTCGGTGAGAAAAATAACAGGCGTCATATATTTGATGGCAATGCGCGCTGCTTCAATCACCATCAAAAAACAATCGGAAGGAGAAGCCGCCGCCAAAACAGGGACAGGACTTTCACCATTTCGACCGAACATACTTTGAAGCAGGTCGGATTGCTCGGTTTTGGTCGGTAACCCCGTACTTGGCCCACCCCTCTGAACATTGATCACCAGCAAAGGCAACTCGGTCATGACGGCCAGGTTAATGGCTTCAGACTTCAAAGCCAAACCCGGACCACTGGTGCTGGTAACCGCAAAAGCTCCTCCAAATGCGCCTCCAATGGCAGCTCCAACGGCTGCAATTTCGTCTTCCGCCTGAATGGTTTTTACCCCAAAATTTTTATGCTTTGAAAGTTCATGCAGAATTTCAGAAGCGGGGGTAATCGGGTAGCTGCAAAAGAAGAGTGGTTTTTTTACCAATTCCGATGCTACCACCAAACCCAGTGCTGTTGCCTCATTCCCCATAATATTTCGATATTTTCCAGGCTTCAATTGGGCAGGTTTTACCTTGAAATGAACGGACATAATTTCAGCCGTCTCCGCATAATTGAACCCCGCCTTTAAACTCAAGATATTGGCCTTGGCCACTTCTGGTTTTTTACTGAATTTTTCTTCAATCCATTTCAGCGTTACATCCAGAGGACGGTCGTACATCCAGTACATCATCCCTAGAGCAAAAAAGTTTTTAGAACGGTCTTTTTCTTTCCCTGTAAGACTTAACTCTGCCAGGCCATTTTGGTTCAAGGTTCCAATGGGAACCCGAAACAGCCTGAAACCCTTGAGGCTTCCATCTTCTAGAGGATTGGAAGTATAACCTGCACGCTCTAAATTGCGGTCGATGAAGGCATCTTCGTTGGCAATAATAATTGTATCTGGAGCCATATCTCCCAGGTTAGCCTTCAAGGCAGCGGGATTCATTGCCACCAAAACATCCGGCAAATCGCCGGGAGTTCGAATGTCTCTGGAGGAAAAATTCAATTGGAAGGAACTCACTCCCGCCAGGGAGCCCGCAGGAGCACGAATTTCAGCCGGATAATCGGGTAGGGTGGAAAGATCATTTCCAATGGACGCCGTGGTATGCGTGAATTGAGTTCCCGTAAGCTGCATCCCATCCCCGGAATCCCCCGCAAAACGGATAATGACATTTTCTTTTTCTTCTATTGTTTTTTTCTTTTGCATTGCTGCACTCGCCTGACTCATGATGGTAAAATCTCCTTTTAGTTTTGTCTATAGCTCCCTGTTCTTGCCTTTACAAGGGGGCTTCTGTTTTTTTAAAAAGATGGATGAGTTAATTAGCCTTCTGGCTTTGAGCAGAATCATTTCCCGAAAGAGAATAGCTCAACAAAGCAAGCCCTGCTTCTTCACGGACCACTGGTAAAACGATCGCACTCTCCTGCGATAATTCTTCAAACACTTTTTTTGCTTCCTCTTTTTTGGACTGGGCCTTCAACACGTAAGCTTGTCTCAGGCGGGCCATATCCTTCAGGGGATTTGTAGAATCTGAATAGGCCCTTTCATAAATTTCGATTGCTTTGCCCCAATCTTGTTTGTTCTCCAAACAAGCCCCCATCTTAAGGTAAGTCAGGCCTCTCAGGGGGGAACTTTCTCCATGCCCCACATAATCGGAAAGGGTTTTAATCACCTCGTCACAATCATTCGATTGCAGATCAGCAAGCTGCAAGGACATCCATATTCCCAGGGGGGCATAGCGATATTTTTTCACCAAATCAGAATAAAGCTGTTTTTGTTCCCCGGGTGTTTTCTTTTTTACTTCAAAAATCTGACTGGCTAATTGCTGTTCCTGGTTGGAATGATAAAACCTCCAAAACCAGGTACTACAAGCAACAAACAAAATGACAGCCGCCGTAAAAAGCACGACTGCACTCCTTTCCCGGGCATAGATCACAAGTTTATCTACAAGAGAGACAAATTCATCGGGTTGTTTTTTTCGAGGCCTGGGGTCTTGTCGGTAAATTGGCATGGCCGCTCCTTTAAAGGGTTTTGCACAAAGCGTCAATTGTCAAGATCGCTTTCGTCCTCCAGGCGGAAAAGTTTTTTCAGAATGTCCTGGTACAAGGAGGAAGGCTCCTGTTGTTCGGTTTTTAAGACCAACAAGGGATCATGCAACATTTTACTCACCATGGCCTGGGTGCAGGCCCGTATCTTCTGCTGCTGCTCTGAGGAAAGAGGCGCGAGTTGCAAAACAAGCTTTTCCAGCTCTTTTTCGCGAATCTGATTAAATTTTTGGGTGAGTTTGGCAATGGTGGGGCTTAGAGAGCGATGTTTTTCTTCTTCTTTAAACAATTGCACTTCATGGATTAAAATTTGTTCGGCCTTCAAGGCCTCTTTTTGTCGTTCTTTCAGATTTTGATCGACCACTTTTTGAAGATCATCCAGATTATAAAGATAAACATTATAAAGATCATTTACCCCTTCTTCCACATTTCGGGGCAAGGCAATATCGATGATAAAAAGGGCCTTGTTTTTGCGAAGCTTCATACTTTCTTGAACCGCTTGAACCTTCAAGATTGGCTCCTGGGCCCCCGTGGAAGTAATGACCACATCCACTTCGCTGAGTGAGCCCAGATAATCTTCAAAAGGAACCACCTGCGCCGCAATCTGAGAGGCCAGCGCCTTTGCTTTTTCAATATTTCGATTGCTGATTAAAATTTCCGAACAGCCCTGGCTTTTCAGGTTCTGCAAGGCCAGCTCGCTCATCTTACCAGCCCCCAACAAAAGGGCTTTTCTGTTTTCCAGAGAACCAAAAATTTTTTTAGCCAGCAAAATCGCGACATAACTCACGCTGACGGGATGAGCCCCCAACTGGGTTTCGTGTCGAATTTTTTTGGAAACGTTAAAACAGCGCTGAAAATATTTATTGAGACTGGTCCCCAAGCTGCCTTCTTGCTCTGCCTGACGAAAAGATTCTTTCATCTGCGATAAAATTTGATTCTCCCCCAACACCATCGAATCGAGTCCGCTCACCACTCGAAAGCCATGTAAAAAAGCATCCCCCTGATTGAAACTATAAATAATATCTTCATCAAAATCCGCTGAATTTGGGATTTCTTTCAAACAAATTTTAATTTGTTGGAGGGCCTTATCTTCCGCTGAAGCAAAGGCATAGACCTCCAGGCGATTACAGGTGGAAACCAGCACACACTCCTCCACCGCGCTCAAGGAAGAAAGCCTTTGGAGCAGCTGAATCTGCCTTTCGTCCGATAAGGCAAACTGCTCGCGTAAGGCAAGATTTGCGGTTTTGTGGGAGATCCCCACGATGATCAAGCTCATGAGTGACGAACCTCCAAAAACGTAAAGAGAATCACTACAAAGCCTAATAAAGAAAGTAAAACTCCTCTCCTTCCCCGCCAATTTGCGCGCACATGCACTTGAAGGAATAAAAGGTAGACGAGCCAGGCCACTAACGTCCAAAGCTGCCTGGGATCATTAAAAAAATAAAGCCCCTTCACCGTCTTGGCCCAGGCAGAACCGCTCAAGATACCCAAGGTCAGAAAAATAAAACCCAGGCGCAAGGCCTTGAAATGAAGCAGGTCGAGCAGTTCCAGGGAAGGCATTTTTTCTAGCTCCAAAAAATTTCTTTTGGACTTGAGTTGATATTCTTGAAGCAGAAACAAGAGCCCCATCAGGAAAGTAAGGGAAAAAAGCGAAAAGGCCAAAAAACTGAACACAATATGGATGGAGGCCCAGGGCGAATGAAACAATAAAACATTTTGGGCATAGTGCTCATTGGAGAAATGAGAAAGGGAATATAAAACAAGCACCGCAGGCATGAAAAACAAACCCAGCCAGGGAAGATGATATTTAAGGGAGAGAACCAGATAAAGAAAAGCCAATATCCAACCACTGAACAAGAAGGCCTCGTCGGCCTGTTGAAGCAGGGGGAAGCCCACCTTGGCAAAGTGGAGCGCAAAACCAAGGGCCTGAACCCCCAAACCCAGCAATAAAGCCCCTTGGGCCAGACTCCAAAGTTTTTTTCGCTTAGAGATGAAACTCCCCAGATAAAGAAGAGTCGCGAAGGCAAAAAACAGGGCGCTGGTGTGTGCGAATGTAGTGAGCATAAGTATTTTTCAACCACTCCACTTGGATTAGAAATCCCCTCCACCTTGAGGAGGGAGGGTTAAGGAGGGGGTGATATTTGATTCCACCAATATCACCCTCTCCCGTCGAGGGAGAGGGGGGGGGGAATAAAAATCGCGTAAGGTCAGTTAATTATTTAACCTCTTAAACCTCTCCAACATTTTCTCCCAATATTTTTCCAAAAAGGGCTTAATTTCCTGTTCGCGCCCTTGCCTGATAAAGCACTGACGGATTTTCTTAATTTTTCTGGAAAGTAGGCCATACTCCAACCCAAAACTTTTCTCCAATTGTTTTCTAAGCCTTTTTGATAAAAAGGGAGCTTCCCCCCCGGTAGACACCGTGAGCAGGAATTCTCCCCTGGACACTCGGGCGGGAATAATAAAATCGCAAAGCTCGGGTTGGTCGACTGCATTCAATAGAATCTTTCTTTGCTGAGCCTCCTCTAAAATTTTTTGATTTACCTCTCTATTATTTGTTGCAGCAAAGGCAAGAAAAGCCGATTTCAGATCTCCTTTTTTATATTTTCTTTGCTGCCATTGGATACGACCCTCACTCACCAGGCACAAAAGGTCTTTATGCAACAAGGGAGAAATAATTTCAATGATTGCCCCTGCCCCGAGCAAACCCAGAATCTTCTGCAAGGCCACAGAGCCGCCACCCACCACGACTACAGATTTATTTTGTATCTTCAAATTGAGGGGATAATAATTCATGGAATTCGTCTTATAACCGAATTGAACTTGACTTCAAGTCATAGAATTCGCAATTTCATTTCCGTCACACAATCACAAATCAGGAGGAAAATATGGCATCCGAACACGTAAAAGAAGCGAGTGATGGTAACTTTGAACAAGAAGTCTTGAAAAACCCCCTGCCCGTCCTCATCGATTTTTGGGCCGAATGGTGTGGCCCTTGCCGAGCGCTAGGCCCCACGGTAGATGCCTTGGCCAAAGATTATGCGGGCAAAGTGGCCGTCTATAAAATGAATGTGGATGAAAACCAGGGGGTTCCAGTCCAATACGGAGTGCGCAGCATTCCTACCCTTATTCTCTTTAAGGCAGGACAAAAAGTAGATCAGATCCTGGGATCGGTTCCCCGGGCTACGCTGGAAGATGCGATAAAAAAAGTATTATAATTTATACGGTTGTGTCTTTAAATAAAACCCATCTCTTACATTGATTCAATAACAGTAAGGATGGGTTTTGTTGAAATTTCAGGCAACTTTTCCCAGCTCTTACCGATAATGCCCTCATGTCGATAGATCGCAGCTTATCCCAATTTCATCATTCTTTTTACCAGACCTACGAAGCCCTGGTTGACACCTGCTCTCGCCCTGAGTTTTGGCGGCAGGTGAAGGATGAAGTGTGTACGCCCGAGATGCTGAGGAGTATTGCCTTTACGATAGGTACTGGCTTTGCGGGTGGTTTGATAGGCGGTGCGGTGGAACGCAAAATCCTTCGCACTTGTGGCCTTCGGGTGTTTGAGCGGTTGAGCTTTTCCCAAGTGGCCAGCATGGCCCTTCGCCGGGAGGGTTTCATTCGCTTTGCGGCACATATGACCAACACCTTTCTGGCCGCTGGGCTCTGCGAAGCCCTGGGCGGGCATTGGAGCCTTAGAGGAAACACAGCAGGTTTAATCAATTTTAACTCGTCTCATTTCATGAATTGGTTGGCCTTTCCCTTTTTTAACAATTCTATACAAAGTACTACTTTGCGCTATGTGCTGCAGCGCCTGTTTGGCGGTGCGGTGTTTACGGCGGCCAGTCATTTGCAGCAGGGGTTTGAGAGAAGGGTGGGGTGGAATCCGAGTGAATCCGAGACCACCCTCTCCCTGACCCTCTCCCCTCGAGGGAGAGGGGAAAGAGTTCCCTCCCCCCGTGCGCGGGAGGCTCAGGGAGAGGGGCAAATTGCAGATCTCCTGAGGGAATACCTCCACAACACCGTCATGGACGCGGGGGTGCACCATGGTAATCAAATCGCCCAAGTGGGCATACAAGTGAGTGCCCGGCATTTGTTGCGTTTTGCCCGCCAAGTGGGGCGGGCGACCTTGTGGAGCAGTCTGGGCTGCTTTGTAGGAATGGGACCTGGAGCGGTGATGCGAGCGCCTACTGAAAGGAAAACTTATCCTTCAGGGATAGAGAGCTTGGATCTTGCCTCCGTCTCTCGAGAAGTTTTTTTGGAGGTGACGGAGAGGGCCATCGCAAGTGAGGATGCAGACGAAAGGGCCCTGGGATTTACAAAAAGAGTGCTGCCCTTGAGTTTGCCGGGTTGGGATGAAGCGGAGATTTTTCCGGATTTCATTGTGGAAGCTCTTGAGAGAGAAACATCAGTACTGGGTCCACCAGCGGTGCAGGAAGCAGCATTTCAGGCAACGGCCAGGGCTTTAAGTCGTCTCAGAGAAAGCCCGGAAATTTTTCGAAGATTATTATATTCTTTTACCCTGGAATTGTCAGACCTTCCAAGATTAACAGCACAGAGAATAAGTTTGAGTGAGGCAATATACAAAAACCCACTCTTTAGGGGTTGCAAACTTACATTTGAATCGGGTTTGTTTGAGGCCTTGGAATTTATTACCTCTGATTTTGTTGATCGTCCTGAATCTACCCAAGAAGCTCGAAGGCTATTGAGCACTTTCCCTGCTGAAACTTTGGATTTGGAACATCCGAAGATGCTTAAACGGCTGTGGTGCTATCTTTTTTCCTGCCAGGTTTCATGCGACCATGAAACTGCCTTTTCTGAAGGTTCTCCATCTCTCGATTTATCTCGACTCAGACCGGATCAATGGAATGCGATTGTTGAACATTCGATTGAAGAATTATGGACTAGTGAATCGGTAGCAACTTTTTATCAAAAAGTGATTGAGCTTCTTTTGAGAGAAAAAAGAATTAATGCAGAGCAAGCCGAAAGAATTTGTTCGCGAATTGAAGAGAGGGTTCAAAAAGATGGAGTTTATGGTTATCTGCCTCTCATCCCTTTGCTAGCCCTTTTGGGTTACGAGACCAAACTTGGATTTCGGCCTGGATATACAGCACTGGGCGCTGACTCTGATGAATTGATAATTTTGTCACCCTTTATTCCAGAAAACAGGAGAGCAAGAAATTTATTGATAGAGCGGTTGAGCGCTTCGTTAGAAGGAGTAAAAGGAGATTTTTTATCGGCCTTTCAAGGGGTTTTATTTATACCTGGTTTTCGCTTTGATGAGAGCGAACTTGCAAAAATATTAGAAAACCCTTTGTTCATGAATCAATTGCCAACGCTTTTAGAGATGTTGGTTTTTAATTACGATCGCGAAGAATTCTTCAATGAAAAAAATCGAACAACGAGACGGGAAGATTCAATTTATTATTTGGAATTTTTGGCTCAAAAAATGTCGCTTTATAATTTCGATCGTTTTCTTGGAACGATACGGGGTCTTCGAGTTAGTCCACAAGCGAAAGAAACTTTTATCCTTAACGTGGTTCGAAATATTCGATTAGCTCAAGAATGTGATGTTTGTGTGGAACAGGTAGCTGAATTCAAGGCGTTACTGCAGGAAATGGAGGATCATTCTATTGTACTGAAGGGTAGTGACGCAATTTGGCGGGGCTGGGTTGTTGAAGTAAAAAATGCAGCCTTTGGAATTTTAGAAAAGCGTTTGGAGGAAATCCCTTCGAAAGACGCTGAACCTGTAGAAGATCGTAGAACTTCAGTTGTTGAAAACAATCCTGACCCCTATGCCCCTGCTCAAGAAGCGGCTCAAAGATTTGCCGAAAGATATCGTCTGTTGCCCAATGGGACTATAGTTTTAAGAAAAGATGCTGATCGAATTGAAGCTGAGCTTATTCGGAGATTTGAATTAGAAAGCCCTCAAACACCGCCACGTCCAGGCATTTTCGAAAGAATGAGAGCGGGGCTTCGTCGATTTTTGACCCGTGATGAAGAAGAATAGTTTTTGTCCTGTTGACCGTTATTTAATCTACGCTCGAGCGCTATTCCAAGCACCGGGGATTGCTCATTTTTCCCCCTGACGGAAAAATAATGAAAAAAATCTGCCCTGCACACGCAACATTTCTGTGGTCCTGCCGATAAGGTATTTAGGTAGGTGCCACTTATGAATCAATGCCGCCAAGCATCACAACCGTTACTCGATTCCTTTAGGGAAGAGCTTGGCCTTTTCTTCCACTTAGGAGGAGATCGGCAGCAAAACTATAGACACAACCAATTAAGTATTCACAATCTTGTCTTTGAAGTTCCTGCCTCCCCTCAAACCCCTGAAATGCAATGCACTGAGAGCCTCATCGCTCAAACTCCCGCTTCAAGCCACATTGAAGCCAGTTACCATGAAACCTTGGAGGCTCTTCGACAAGCCGATACAAATCACGACCATTTTGTAAGCCCCTTGGAAGTGTTGGCATTCTCTCAATCCCAAGCACCAGGCACTCGTTTTAATTCCGCCTATGCCTTTCGACGGGCGGCCGATTACTATACGAATGTCCTCCCCAATTATTTGAGCACCCCCAGCCCCAACGAACAAGCAACTCCCGTCGATGCACTTCGGACGCGTCTCACAGACTATGCAACAAGCTGGAGCACTTATGCCCGTGAACATCCCCAGGAGCTTCAAAGTGCGGGGATTCATCCATGGCAATGGGATCAGGAAGTAAGCCTGTACGGCCTCTCTTTGGATCCAGAAAAGATACAAGATCTTTTAAACCGCTTCCAACACGATCAAGAATTCCCTCAGGAGACCGCCCAAGTACAACCGGATGAAATAGCTGCTATTAATCTGTTATTTCGAGAAACTCAACTCCGAGGGGATACCCTTCACCTAGGCAGGGCCCCCTTTGAACCACAGGAATTTGTGCTTCTTTCTCAAATTCTTCATGAGAGGTTGAGAGGCAATGAACAGTTTTTGGGTCAGCAAATTGTGGAAACAAATCCTGAAAATTCCACAAATAAAATCACAATAAGTCAAATGTTGCAGCTCGCCTTGCCCAACTCTCCCGCCCCCGGACAATTGAATGCCTTGAGAATCTGGATAAATTCAAGAAACACAACCCTAGACTTGGGAATTCAGAAAACACGCAGTCAGGGACATAATTTTATCAGCCCCGGAAACCTTTTTTTTATGGGGGCCGCCTATGCTTACCATCATTTGCTTCAACCTTTAATTTTTCAGTTTCATTTCAACAAAAGTATTTTGATTTCTGAAGAAGCTTCTTTTGCCTTTCAAAGCTATCGTGCATACCTGAATCCGAGTCGTCCCGAATATCTAAGACGATTTTTGAATCATGGCACCGTTCATTATGTCCTGCTTCCCTTGATCTTGAGCCCCATTATTGGCGGAGCAATTCATCTCGTGACCACACATCTTATTCCTGAATCTGAACGCCACAACCCCTCGCTCAATCTGGCGCTTGAAAGCGGGCTCAATTCCTTTATAGGAATCCCTCTCATTGAATGGATTTGCCGCAGCGGGCGACTCAGCATGGGTGAATTCCTTGCCACTGCGAGAATTACTGCCCAACCTACAACCTTGAGTGCCCTGCTTCGCAACAGGGCCTTCGTGTTGGGATGGGTCGGAATTATGGGTGTAACAGCTCTTTCCTTGGCCTACCTGCATTATTCAGATGCTGAATAATTTCTAGCTTTTTGATTTCTTGCTTGAGCCTATTCCAAGCCTTTGTTATCCACTTCCTATCTTTCTTTTTCAAACAGTTACGACAACATCAATTTGAGGTCATCATGTCCGGACATTCAAAATGGGCGACGATTAAACGAAAAAAAGGTGCAGCGGATGCCAAACGCGGTGCTACCTTTACCAAACTCATCAAGGCCATTACCGTCGCCGCCAAAATGGGCGGGGGCGATATTTCGGGGAACCCTCGTCTACGCAAGGCCGTCGATGACGCCAAGGCACAGAGTATGCCGGTGGACAATATCAATCGGGCCATCAAAAAAGGAACCGGTGAGCTTGAAGGTGTAAATTACGAAGACAATATCTATGAGGCTTATGGCCCCAATGGCGTGGCCATCATGATAGATACCACCACCGATAATAAAAATAGAACCGTCTCGGAACTGCGCCACACCCTCTCCAGAAACGGTGGAAACCTGGGAGAATCCGGCTCCGTTGCCTGGGTCTTTCATAAAAAAGGACAATTCATTTTAGAAAAGACCTCCAGTCTTACCGAAGACAAACTCATGGAAATTGCCCTGGATGCCGGGGCAGAAGATATCAAAGACGAAGACGAACAATTTGAGGTCACCTGCGATCCCGCCAGCTTTGATGCCGTGAAAGCCGCACTGGACAAGGCAGGCCTTAAATGCAGTTCAAGTGACGTAGCCCTCATTCCTCAAAACCACGTGGAACTCAGCACCAAAGAAGAGGCCGAAAAGATGCTCAAATTGATGGATATCCTCGAAGAACACGACGACGTGAATAAAGTGTATGCCAACTTTGATATTCCGGAAAAATTGATGGAACAAATGGAGTAGCTTATTCATGCGCATCCTAGGAATTGATCCAGGAAGCAGAATCACAGGCTACGGCTTCGTTGAAAAACGAGGTTCCAAATTGGTTCATTTGGACAACGGCGGCATTTTTACGGATACCAAGCAAAGCTTTGCAGATCGCCTCTACACTATTTTCTCGGGCATTAAAGAACTCATCGAAAAATTTTCTCCCTCTGCGGTGGCCATCGAAAATATTTTTTACGCCAAAAATGTAAAAAGCACCATTCAGCTGGCCCATGCGCGAGGGGCTGCGATGGTAGGAACCTTGGAGAAAAAAATCCCCATTTATGAATACACGCCCTTGCAGGTAAAGCAGGCAGTGGTGGGCTATGGCCGTGCCAGCAAGGAGCAGATCCAGCAAATGGTGAAAACCATGCTCAAACTCCCTGAGAGCACTTACTTCGATTCGTCCGACGCCCTGGCCGTGGCGATTTGTCATCTCCATTCACTAAAATGGATTGAACAAGTGAAGCGTTCCTCTTAAGGTAAATAAATCATGATAGCCTACTTAACCGGCACACCCCTATTTTTTGGCGAGGACCACCTTATTTTAGATGTGAATGGTGTCGGTTATGAAGTCTTCCTTCCGCTGCCTAACCTGCTTCAAATTCAACAGGCAAATAACACAACTGCCCTCTCACTTTGGATCTACACCGTGGTTCGAGAAGACGCCCTGCTCTTGTACGGTTTCCTCCGACGGGAAGAAAAAGAGATGTTTCTAAAACTGGTCAGCGTTTCTGGAATTGGACCTAAACTGGCCCTGACTATTTTGTCGGGGATTGAAAGTGCCCAATTAGTTCGAGCCGTTTTAGAAGAAGATCTGGGCCGCCTCACGGCCATCTCCGGCATCGGTAAAAAAACCGCAGAACGATTAATTTTGGAACTCAAAGACAAGCTCAAACACTTCTCTGCTTCAGCAGAAAATTCAAAATCGATAAAAACTTCATCCCCCAAAAAGGATGAACTCTTGTCAGCCCTTTTAAACCTGGGCTATAACCGAAATGAAATTGAAAGATTTTTGAATGACCAAAAAAGAGATTTCAGCCAAACTTTCGAACAACTTTTTAAGGAAGCATTAAAATTTATTTCGCAGAAATATTGAATTCAGAATACAGAAGTAAGAATTTTTACTTTTTACTTCTTACTTCTACCCACTACCCTTATGACCATCCGCTCCAACACCGACATCATTGCCGCCCCTCCCTTGGAAGTGGAAGAAGTGGAGTTTGAGAACTCACTGCGCCCTAAAAACTTGTCTGAATATATTGGTCAAACCAAAGTAAAAGAAAAACTCCAAATTTTTATCGAAGCCACCAAACGCCGCGGTGAAGCGCTCGACCACTGCCTCTTTTACGGCCCGCCAGGATTGGGAAAGACCTCACTCGCCCATATCATCGCCTCTGAATTAGGGGCTAGCATCAAGACCACCTCGGGGCCGGTCATCGAACGTGCAGGTGACTTGGCGGCCATTTTGACCAATCTGGAAGAAAAACAGGTGCTGTTCATCGATGAAATCCATCGCCTCAATACCACCGTGGAAGAAATTCTGTATCCGGCCATGGAAGACTACCAGCTGGACATCTTGATTGGACAAGGTCCTTCGGCAAAAAGCATCAAACTCAACCTGCCCCAATTTACGCTGATTGGAGCCACGACCCGCGCAGGCCTGCTCACCTCCCCTTTGCGGGATCGTTTTGGTGTGGTCATGCGACTGGATTTTTATAGCCCCGAAGAGCTGAGTGAAATTGTGCTGCGATCCTGCAAGATCTTAAATCTTAAAATTGATGGGCAAGGGGCCTTCGAAATCGCCAAACGCTCGCGCGGCACTCCCCGCATCGTCAATCGCCTGTTGAAACGAGTTCGAGATTTTGCCGAAATAAAGGCCCAGGGTTTTGTAACCCTGCAGGTCGCCAAAGATGCGCTCAAACTTTTGGAAGTGGATGAAGCCGGCTTTGACCACATGGATAGGCGCATTCTACTGACACTCATCGAAAAATTTTCGGGCGGACCGGTGGGGCTAGAAACCTTATCCAGCTCGATTGGGGAAGAAAAAGATACGCTGGAAGATGTCTATGAACCTTTTTTGATTCAAGAAGGATACCTGCACAGAACTCCCCGTGGCCGCATAGCCACCGACCGAGCCTATCTGCATTTTGGCTTGCCTCTTAAAGAAAAGGAACAAGCCATTTTATTCTAAATCTATGCCTTCTTTATCCAAAATTTTTATTTATCTGGGCTTGTTTTTTTTATTGATTGGCATTTTTCTTTGGGTACGCCCCGAGATTGCAGTCTTGAAAAATTTAGGAAACTTGCCTGGGGATTTTATTATCATAATAGATGGGGCTTCCCTCTATTTCCCTGTTGTCAGTTCCCTGCTGATCAGTTTAATATTCACCCTTCTGCATTATCTTTTTTCTTGGTTAAAAAAATGATTAAATTGTTCAGTGAAAACAACTGGAAACTTTTTTGTGCTTTGGGTTTGGTGATCGTAGGGGCTTTCGTGTTTTTAACTTTGTTGGGGAATGAAGGTTTACTGAGACTCCGCGATCTCTACAGGATGAAGCAAAAAATCCAGGCCGAAAATCAGCTCATTTTCAATACCAACCAAAAGCTCAAAGAAGAAGTTTCTCTGCTCAAAGAACAGGTCTTTGCTGAAAGACTGGTCCGTGAAAAACTGGGCTACGTAAAACCGAAAGAATATATCCTTATTCTAGATCGGGCTCAAATCGCCGAAACCCAGCCTGTGCCTGCAAATCCCAGCCGCGATTAAGAGCTGATTTGCTGATGGGAAGAAGGGTCTACTCTCCCTTCAAATCTTTTTCCTTCACGGAAGAATTGGACTGAACTTCGCCTGAGGAAGAAATTTTAAATCTGCCAAAAGCAAACCCCAGGTCGTACCCTTTCCCCTTCCCTGACAGAGCGAGAGACACGCTTCCTTTGGTCATCGCTTGAACTTGTCCCGATTTGACAATACCGGCATGCGCTTCGGAAGCCACATAGCTACCAAAAATTTCGGAGATATCCTTCACTTTAGAAAAACTACCTGATCCCTCTGTGATTTTTGTTTTACCAAAGGTGATACCCCCTCCTACCGCACGAATAGCCACCTCGGCACTTTGTCCATTGTCACAAGTCACCTGCCCCTGGCCTTTGCCAGACTTGTAAAAAGCGGACCAAGAGCTGAGCTCAAATTTCAACTTACATTTGGTTTCTGTCTTCATCGTCTCTGTTTTTTGCACTTCTTCCAACTTTTTTTCTTCTATCTTTTTTTCTTCAGCTTGCAGGGAAAGGGGCAGAAGAAAAGAAAGGACTAACAATAAATTTAAAATATTCTTTTTCATGAGGGGCTCCTGTTGAGAATGTGGTTCATACTGATAGCTGAATCAAAATTTAGAGAAAGGCAATTAATAAAAAAGCCTCCAAGCGGAGGGAGGGTTTTCCACTTGAAGGCTAATTGTTTCGTACATCCTGAGGGGTATCAGGAGACTTTCTTCACTCGACTCGCCAAAACTTGAAAGGCTCGATTGTTCATTAAATTAAATTGCCCCAAGGCAATGACCGCCGCAGAAGACTTTGCCCAAGCGGGTAAACGGGTGACGGCCTTTTCTACAAACTGGGTGTTGTCTCCTGATAAAACATCATAAGACTTGTCTTCCGTTGTTTCCAAATTTTGAGTTGAATTTAAATCTTCGTGTAGCATCGCCGCCCTTTCTTAAAGATTACAAGCCATAGATAAAGCAAAGAGCTTGCCATTTTCAGGATCTCTAAAAAATGCTTAAAAAGGCCTGATTTTGGCTTGTTTTATAAAAATAAAAATCTTCTTCAAAGAAAAAGAATGGGGAATAAAAACCACAGAGAAGGATGAATTGTTTTAAAAGTGGGGGGAAGAGTCTACATAAAAAAGCCCCCCGATAAAATCGGGGGGCTTTCATTCATCTTAGCAAGGGAACGATAATCAGGGGATTGTCACACAAAGGCCGGTATTAGCGGTGGTTCCTCCAGCGCCCGTACAGGTAATCGTGGATCCCCCAGGAGCCGGACAAGCAATCGTCCCGTGGGCAGCAACCATCGTGTTGTGGGGAACTCCAGAATTCACACCCGCAGGGTAAACGGGATACGCAGAAAAAGTAGGGATGTGAGCGCAAGGATCTACACGAGACCCCCCTGTAAAAGAGGGATAGATACTATTCACTTCAATCGTATAGGTCTTCCCTGGCTGTAAACCTGTGATGCTATAGTCCCCACAGCGCTCCGTAGTCGACTCATCGCAGAGTGTGTACGTAGTTCCATCGGTATCCACAAGCGATCTATTTTTCTTTTCAGCCCCGGTAATAAAAGAGAGGGCATTGGTTTTACCGGCACCCGATGTGGTATCTCTTAAAACCACCTCCACACAACGCTGACCTGCCCCACCATAATAAACAGTTCCCGAGGCGGTACAAACACCCGCGGCGTAAGTCGATTTGGGGTAGAGATGCGAAATGCCCGCAATGTCATCGGTATGCAAAGAGGAAAGATCTACATTGGTGGTAGAAGTAGGCGAGGTCTGCACCAAAACAGGGAACATCGTCACAATATCGCCTGTATAAGAAGGATCGACCAAACTGGCATAACCATTACTATCGAAGGTCACTGAGGTGAGATTGACTTGAGAATGGGAAAGCCCCAGGGAATGCCCCAGTTCATGCACCATAATAGATCTCATGTCCGCAAGACTGATCGTACCAGTACCACAAGCCGCAGTGTCTGGGGCATCGCTTAAACAAACCCCATTCAACAAGGCCTGCATTCGGATGAATCCCGGCTGACCACTCCACACCGTAGGACCCGCAGAGCCTAGCAAGGTTGAACGATTGGCCTCCCCATATTCTGCCGCAACGATATCTCCATTCCCATCAAACACCACGGGGTTTACAGAGCTTCCAGAACAAGTCCCCAAGGCAGCGCAAACACGCGGATCAGTTGAGTCGCTGAGGGGAAACATGTCTGTCTCGATGTAATTGAAATAGTTGCAAAGATTGACATCTACCCCCAAAGAAGTCCCTTGGGAAAAAGATAAATCGGCAGTAGATACTGCCGCCCAAACCGCATAAGCATCATGAATAAGAGTAGTCCCTGTCGAATTGTCTGTTGCCGCATAGGCGATTGATTCAAAAGGATTCATCGAACATCCGCCGCTGCTGCTACCACCAGTGTCTGCAGGAGTTCCAAAACTGCTCGCCGTCCTTCCACCCGCGCTGGTTAATCCACAAAAATGAAGTAATTCCTGAAAGGCACTTACCTGGTCGGAGGTAGCATTCACCCTTTGCGTAACAAAAGTATGTTTGCTGCTTGTATCTTGCAAAGGCCCTGTTTCCGGATTCCACACCAGGGAATGAGTAGAACTTAAACCCACGTGTTTGATAGGTGTTCCATCCGCCTGCACGGCAATAGGACCATAGGCCCAGGCAGGTACGGCAATTAAACTGAGTAGTAATGCAGGAAGCCATTTTTTCATATTGTTATCCTTCCTATTCTTGAGTCTGATCTAAAAGTTTTTTAAAGTCCTGGTAATCGATACTGCCCTCGTTGCGGCCCTGCATATCGTTAACGATAGCACGCATCAGGGTATTTGTACTTTGTGTATCAATCAGGTTTCGATTGCCTAAGCCGTTCCAAATCAGGCTACGGCTGCCCACTTTTTTAACATAAAAACGGGATTGATCTTCACCCCCGATAAAGAAATCTTCCCCCCTCACGTTTTGAGTAACAAACAAAACACTTTCTTCATCTCTACTAAACACAGGGACTTTTTGCTGAGGCCAACCCAGGGTGTGAAGTTGGGCGGGCTTTTTGAAATTGAGAGTCAAAGTGCTCTCTCGTGGGACATCCCCTCTCAACACCTCCTGTATCTCAAAGGTTACTCTCTGATGATCTTTCGTGTCTTCTATATTAATCACCTTTCCCTTAAAACCTATGGAGGCCGGAGATTTGCTGAGGCTGGACAAATCTTTTACTCCCAAACTCCGATACGTATTGGCTTTCACGGGTTGGAGAAACCCTAGCGCCCCCAGGGCAAAAGCCCCGAACAATAAGCCGATATTTCTTTTTTTCATATTTTTTTCCCTTTCTTAATCAATTTCAAATCCACAAGCTCTAGACTCACTAAGCCTCTAAAAGGTTCAAGTCTATTTCAAAACTTAACTTGCAGCTTTTTTTAGCTGGGGTAGTATAGTCCCCCTATGGAAACAAAAAAATCAAACAAAAACTATTTTTTTAAAAAAATTCTTCTCTATTTTACCCTCAGCTTCATTGCACTGAGTGGCTCTTTACTCTACCAAAGCGGATTTAATTCCACCTCAAACGCCGCAGTAATAAACAATTCGGACGTCCCAGCGAATTACAGCGCGGGAGATATTTCCAAGCAAACCTTATTTTTTATCGGGCATAATTATTATGACCCCGCTCGCATCAATGCCAAACAGATGCTGAGAGCGGGTTTGCTGGCTGTTTCACGAACAGTCTCTGAAATTTTAATCGACTTTCCTGAAAATTCCTCGAAATTTACACTCACCGTAGAAAACCAGGAAAAGAAATTTAGCCTTCCCAACTTCAGCAATCAAAAGGCCGGCCTGGATCAGCTGCTTCCCTTGCTCAATCAGGTCTATGATTTTCTGCAAAAAAATTACAAGGGTGAAACCAGCATTGCAGACATTGAGCGCACCCTCATGAATGCCATGGTTGAAAATCTGGATCCTCATTCTGCCCTGCTTCCTCCAAAACTGTTCAAGGAATTTCGCACCCAAACCGAAGGGGAGTTTGGAGGATTGGGAATTGTAGTGGGATTGAAAGATGGCGATCTCACCGTCATCTCTCCTCTCGAAGGGACCCCTGCCTGGAAAGCCGGAATCAAAACCAAAGACAAGATTTTAAAAATCAACACCGAATCGACCATCAACATGAACCTGAACGAAGCAGTGGAAAAGCTTCGGGGAAAAATTGGGTCTTCGGTCAACCTTACCTTAGGTCGCGAAAATATTAATGAACCTTTCGAAGTTACACTGGTCCGCGCAAAAATTAAAATTGATAGCATTCAATCCAAACTTTTGCAGAGCCCCGAAGGCGATGTCGCTTATTTAAAAATCAAAAGTTTTCAGGAAGATACTTACAGAGAGTTGGTAAGAAACTTGAAAAAGCTGAAGGCCAATCCCACTAAATTCAAAGGCCTGATTCTCGACTTAAGAAACAACCCGGGAGGCCTGCTCGACCAGGCCATTAAGGTGTCGGATCTCTTTTTAGATCACGGCGTCATTGTTTCAACGGTGGGCGCGGAAGATAAAGTGTTGCAAGTCAACGAAGCGGTAGGAGCAGGCACTGAAGATCCTTATCCGATGATTGTATTGGTGAACGGTTCTTCGGCTTCGGCCTCTGAAATTGTAGCCGGTGCCCTTAAAAACAATAATCGCGCGGTATTAATTGGTGAACAAACTTTTGGAAAAGGAAGTGTTCAATCCGTTTATACGCTTCGTGACAACTCCGCGTTGAAATTGACCATCGCCCAATATCTGACTCCCGGCAATGAATCCATTCAATCGGTGGGCATCACGCCCGACATCAGGCTGGATCCGGTTTCGGTCAACTCCGAATCGGTACATCTTTTAGAAGGAGATACTTTTAGAGAAAAAGATTTGGAAAAACATCTGGAGTCAAATTTTAATCAAACCAAAAAACCCGTGTTTGAAAGTAAATATTTTGTCCCTAAAAAAGAAAGCACTGAAACTAACCCAAAAGACGAAGAAAACGACGACTATTCGCGGGATCTCAAACTGGATCAGGATTATTACGTTCAACTGGCCCGAAAAATAATCACCCAGGCAAAAACCTCCGAACGCCCCCAACTCCTGAAGCAATCGGACGGCCTGGAAAAAGAATCTGAAAAGGGAGAACTCGCTAAACTCGTTTCGGCTTTTGAAAAAATAGGCATCAACTGGAACGAAGAAGCAAGCAGTGAAACGCCACAGGCCCAAGTCACCTTCAATATCGAAGGGAAAAAATCAGGGGAGGCTTTGACTGGGGGGGAAGAAGTAAGACTCAACCTCAGCGTTAAAAACATTGGAAAAGGTGATTTTTACCGACTGATTGCCAAAACCGAATCGGAGAATCCCTACTTTAAAAATAAAGAATTTGCCTTTGGAAAAGTAAAAAGTGGTGAAACCAAAAACTGGACGGCAAAGGTTAAAATTCCAGAGTTCGCCCTTTCTCGCGAAGACGAAGTGAAATTCACCTTTAAAGAAGCGAATGGTAAAGTACCCGAACCTTTCATCACCTTAATTTCCACTCGCGCGAAAGCCAGACCTGTCTACAGCTACAAATATCATTTTGAAAACAATCAAAAACCTGGCAAGGGGAACAAAAGCACCCTCCTGCTCGATGTGAAAAACCTGGGGCCTGGTGTGAGTAAAGAAGTAGTGGCCAATCTGAAAAATCTGGAAGGCGAATCGCTGTTCATCTCCGAAGGCAGAAGCAAACTCCAAAACTTGGGCAAAGACGAAGTCAAACAGGCCCGCTTTGTTTTTACCGTAACCAAAGATTATTCCAAAGAGAAGATTGGCCTGGAAATTTCCTTGAGCGATTCAGCCTTGCAGGAAAATTTATTCGACAAGCTTAAGCTGAGCCTTACCGAGGCTGCTTCCCTGCCTCCCGCAGACATTTGGGTACAGGCACCTGTCATTGAACTGAGCGGCATTGACGGTGTACAGTCCAGCAACTCCGGTAAAATCAATATAGCAGGCACAGTCAGCTCGGAGACGCCTTTAAAAGATGTCCTCATTTATGTGGGTGAAAATAAGGTTTATTTAAAATCGGTGTCTGGCGAGGAAAATTCCAAAAAAATCACTTTTTCATCGAGCGTTCCCTTGGGAGAAAAGAATAATCTTATTTCGATTATTGCCAGAGATGAACGCGATTTGAGTTCACACAAAAGTTTTTATATTCGGAAACTGAAGTAATTTTCAATGCATGAAAATCTTTCACTCCTCAAAAGCAGCCCGAGGCAAATTTAAAAAGTTAGTCCTCGCCTTGGGCAACTTCGATGGCATTCACCTCGCTCATCGCAAGATGTTCGAATGGACCGCCTTATTGGCGAACGAATTAAAAGCAAAGGCCGGGGTTTATACTTTTGATCCGCATCCCGTAAAGGTTCTATCCCCCGCCTCTACCCCGCCTCTCATTGGGACTCCGGAACAAAAAATAAAATGGATTAAAAAAAATAAAATCAAGGTCCTCATTTTGGAACCTTTTGATAAGCATTTTGCAGCGCTTGGCCCAGAAGATTTTTTTAATAAAATTTTAATCGAAACGCTTGGAGTAAAAGGCTTGGTGGTCGGTTATGATTTTACCTTTGGGAAATCCCGGAGTGGAAATCTGGAACTGCTTGAAAAACTTTGTAAAGCCAGCGGGATAAAACTAAAAGTGCTTCCTGCTTTTTATCATAAAAATACGCTGGTTTCTTCCACACAGATTCGCCACTTTATTTTAAACGGAAAGATTTTAGAGGCCAATTTATTGCTTGGGCGACCTTTCACGATACAGGCAACGGTCGTACGTGGCAAACAGATAGGACGTACGCTTAATTTCCCAACGGCCAACCTGATGGTGGCCAACGAGCTTTTGCCCCTCAGCGGTGTTTATGCCACCCTGACTAAAATAGGACTCCGAAAACACCATTCAGTCACCAATATCGGTTGGCGCCCTACTTTTTATGGCAATCGACTCACCATTGAAACGCATCTTTTGAAATTAACAAAAAATCTGTACGGTAAAAAACTTCAACTTTCATTTATCGATCGTATCCGGGAAGAAAGAAAGTTTGAAAACCCCGAAGCCTTGGTTGCTCAAATTCATAAAGACATTGAATGCTCGAAGAAAATTTTTAAAAGATTTCATTTATGACCTTGGATCAGCGACATCAATTAGCAATTATTGGAGATCCTGTCGAACACTCACTCTCCCCCGTTATGCATCAGGCGGCGTTTAGAAAATGCGGCTTGCCTTATACTTATTCCAAAATCCATTTAAGACCCAATGAGGTGAAGGATTTTTTCAGGGCTATAAAATCCAGTAATTTTTTAGGCCTGAATGTCACTATCCCCAATAAAGAGGCCGTGCTTCCTTTTGTAGAGGAATTGAGCAAAGAGGCCAAGATGATTGGGGCCGTCAATACGATTAAAATCTGCGAAGGCAGGATCCTGGGCTTCAACACCGACGGACAAGGCTATATTGAGGCCTTAAAACGGGAAAAACACTTTGAGGTAAAAGGGAAAAAAATCCTTCTTTTTGGAGCCGGAGGGGCTGCAAGGGCCTTGATTGCTGCCTTGGCTTTCAATGGAGTAAAGGATATTTTTATTTGTAACCGTTCAAAAGACCGAGCAGAAAAATTAAGTAGAGAATTTTCTAAAAAATTTATAAAAACCAAAATATTAGCTGTAGAATGGGAAGAAAAGGCCTTAGCAAAAATATCCCCCAAAATCGACTTGGTGATTCAGAGCACTAGCCTGGGCCTAAAAGGCGAAGAGCTCCCTTATTTCCCTTGGGATAAACTTCCTTCACACTGCTTAGTCACCGACATTATCTACCTCCCCACTCCTTTTTTAAAAGAAGCCCAAAAAAGAAAATTCAAAACCCAAAACGGGCTGGGAATGCTGCTCTACCAAGGCGTCCTCGCTTTTGAGATCTGGACCGGAAAAAAAGCCCCTGTGTTGGTGATGAAACGGGCCTTGAA
Source organism: Deltaproteobacteria bacterium (assembly GCA_015233135.1). Classification (NCBI taxonomy): domain Bacteria; kingdom Pseudomonadati; phylum Myxococcota; class Myxococcia; species Deltaproteobacteria bacterium. Next base: position 27,912 of record JADFYH010000004.1, on the reverse strand, counting down.
AGAGGCTTTAAGGGGAAAAAATGAAATTGCGGACTATCACTAAAGGAAATTTATGATTAGAAACAATTTAAAATTTGAGTTCCGCAGATTTTAAAAATGAAAACTGATTCAAAGTCCTCTCTCCCTTGAGGGGAGAGAGTCAGAGAGAGGGTGATCCTGAGTGCACTCGAGGTACCCCTCACCCTGACCCTCTCCCTCAAGGGGAGAGGGGAAATGCTTTTCAGATAAGCATTTGTAGGCCAGAATGACAAAAAAACAAAAAACTTAGCAACCTAAGCCTTGCTTTTGCCGATAGTCTCTTAGGTAGGCTTTTTTTTATGGCACCCATTAACGAAACTAACAGCAGAGTTCGTATTACCACTGAGCCCCCTCTCTTGGTGCCTATTGCTGCCCCTCAAACACCCGTAATTACTTCCATTGCAGATTCTATTTTTACCCATGGCCGTAAGACAGGCGCGGAAATTTATCATGGAGCTTTAACGGGTAGTACCAGGCTTTTTGGTCGTGTAGAACATTTTGTGGAAAGATTGCTTGATAACGTCGAAGAGGCGGCTTCAAGCACCCTTCATCGTATAGAAGATGCGTTGTCAGAATCTTTAGGTTTAGAGGAAGCGCCTGCAACTGCAGCTCAGATGACTCCTCTGGGTGGACCTCAAAGAAGCACGCTTTATTCTAAGACAGGGCTTCTTTCTTCTGCATTCAAATCACAAGGGCTACAAGGGCCTGCAGGTCCAACAAACTCAAGCTTTGTTGTTGATCGCCTGGCCACAGCCAATACAGCGGCAATTACGCCAGATGCAGTTTTGGCAAGATCACTTTTAAATTACTTAACAGGCACCTCTGAGGCAAGACCTGCAAACACCACTGCCGCAAACGGACACATTGCCCCTGTCTCCTCACCCTCTTGTTTTGTATCCAGTTTTGTTTCTACTTTTATTACGCCATTCGCCCAAGCCACAATGGAAATAGTGGCCGCCCCTGCTCGTCTGGCACTCTCTTTAGAACATTATCTGCAAACCCAATATGATCCTTTTCCAACGAGAACCGCGGCTCTCAATTTCACCGCTCAATTGAATCCAGTCTCTGCTCCAGCTCTTCTCAGCTCTATCCCTGAAGAGAATGATTTGTTACATTCTTTTGTAACCAGAACAGGCAAAACACTTTCAGAACTCCGGGAAGCCATTCGGGGGGAAAGGTTTTTTGTGTATAAATCTTTCAGAGAGGAAAACACCTCACAAGCTCGGGCAGATCAAGCAGACTCCCCTCGGCCTCTCTCACCTTGGAGAGGTCTGGATCTGGCTATTTCTGGAGACGCCCAAGGCAATGCGCAAGCTACTGATATCCACAGGGGTTGGAATAATCAAACTGCAGTTGCAAACGGTAGGGCTGTAGAAGAAAATCTTCCTGGCAGCAGTGTAGTCACTAACGCCATCGCGATAAATTTGGCAGCTCAAGGCTCGCGTGTGCGTGACACAAGCCCAGTCCACTTCGGACTAATGTTGAGCAGATTGGACGGGGAACACCAAAGAGTAGAAGCCAACGCGGCCAGTTCACATTCTGGCAGTGGAGAACATCGAGATTCCTCAAACGGCAGTGGATCTCGCGACCCTCAGCAACAAAACGAAAGCGAAATTGCCTCGGAAGATACCCTTCCTGAAAGCCCTGCTCCTGCTCGATTACCTGCTGGAGATCTTCAAGCCTCCGTCTTTTCACTTGCTTAACATTGAACCAATTCTACCATCTCGGGAAACTCTTCTCTTAAAATACCTTCTACCCCTTGACGCAAAGTGATTTGGGAACTTGGACAAGTGCCACAAGCCCCTACCAGCCTTACAAAAACGGAATTATCACGCACCTCCACCAGTTCTATATTTCCGCCATCCATTTGAATGGCAGGACGAATGCGCTTATCAAACACCTTTTCGACACTTTCTTTAGTCATCATACGGTCCCCCTTGTTCCCTGTTTCGTAGCAAATCCCAGAAAGCAAATCAATCGCGCTTCGATGCTGGATACGAATCCTGCACTTTTTTTTATTTTCTTAGCAACATTTTTCAGGGTTATGCCGAGAACACACTTAGATATAGGAGAAGTTATGAAAATCCAGCGATGGACAGCTCAGGATTTGGGCTTAAAATTAGAGACCGTAACCAAAAAAATTAATCAGAAAATGGCACAGATTGCCACACAAGATCCTACCCATATTGTGGAACAGCTTCAGGAAAAAGCGGGGCTTCTTTTTAAACTTGTTCGCAGTAACTTGTTAGCAAGCAGGCAATTAGGAAGGCCTATTCCTCTGACACGAAGTCAGGTGCGTAAAAAAGTTCAGGACAATCTGGAAGAAGTCTTTCAGAACCCTGAAATAATCGAATTGGTTACAGACAGTATTTATCAAGCAGCCCAACAAGACCCTCGGTATCGTCAACTCTTAAATTCCTAACCAAAGCGGTACTGGATGGCTTCAGCTACGGTAGACGAAGAAAGGGCTTCCTCTGCTTTTAAATCTGCAATGGTCCGTGCGACTTTTAGCGTTCGATTATAGGCCCTGGCTGAAAGTTGGAAACGCTTCATGGCCATTTCCATTAATTTTTGGGCCTCATTTTCCAGAGGACAAAATTTGCGCAACAAACGTGGCCCCATCTGGGAATTAAAAAAGAGGCCTTCCTCTATTAAGCGATGGGCTTGACGCTGATGAGCTTCCAATACTCGATGCCGAATCGCCGCAGATTTTTCTTCTTCTTGCTGAGACACCAAATCTTCATAAGTAAGAGAAGGCACCTCAATGCGCAGATCCATGCGGTCTAAAAGAGGACCTGAAATTTTTGATTTATATTTTTGCATCAATGTTGGGGAGCAAGAGCAATTCACTTTTGGATTTCCATAATGTCCGCAAGGACAGGGATTCATCGCGGCAGCCAGTAAAAAACGGGCCGGATAGGTAATTGATTGTTGTGCACGAGAGATGGTGACTTTGGCGTTTTCTATCGGTTGACGCAGCGATTCTAAAACATTACGACGAAATTCGGTGAGCTCATCCAAAAACAAAACCCCGTTGTGAGAAAGAGAGACTTCTCCGGGCTTGGGATGACTTCCTCCCCCAATCAGACCCGCATCGGAGATAGTGTGGTGAGGGGAACGAAAAGGGCGCGTACGCAACAAAGACTCGTCTTTGGAAAGAAGCCCCATCAAGCTGTAGACTTTGGTGGTGGTTAAGGCCTCCTCGAAATTCATCTCGGGTAGAATGCTGGGCAAACGGGAGGCCAGCATGGTTTTCCCAGTGCCAGGAGGACCTACCAAGAGCACATTGTGCATCCCTGAGGCGGAAATTTCCAGGGCCCTTTTTGCAAAGGCCTGTCCCCTCACCTCTGAAAAATCTTCGTTTGAAAATTCCTTTTCGTTGATTTCCTTCTTTTCAATTTGAGGCGCTTCAATGGTTTTGCCCAAGGCAAAGAACTCCACTACTTCCGGCAGGCTTTGAACTCCTAATAATTCGATCCCCTCTACCACCGAGGCCTCTGCCCAATTTTCCAAAGGTAAAATCAGACCTTTTTTGGAAAGCTGCTTTGCTAAAATAGCGACTGAAAGTGCCCCTCGCATACGGCGCACTTTTCCGCTGAGGGAAAGCTCTCCGACAATGAGATAGTCTTGCAATTTATCGTTGGGGATTACATCTGACGCCGCCAGCAAACCCAGTGCAATGGGTAAATCGAAGGCCGTGCCTTCTTTTTTGATATTGGCGGGGGCCAGATTAATGGTGATGCGACGATAAGGGAATTCATAGCCACTATTATGAATGGCCGAGACCACCCTATCCTTGCTTTCTTTTACAGCAGATTCAGGCAAGCCTACGGTGCTCCAGAGTGGAAGTCCCAGACTAATGTGCACCTCGACATCGATGGGATAGGCGTCAATGCCGATTAGACCCGCCGAATAAACATGGGACAATAATGAAGTCATATTTGCTCCTTTGCCAGAAGAGTAGAAGCAAAGGAGATGCCATACACATTCACTTACTCGATATTTGAAACTATCCTCCCCTCTCCCCTTGAGGGAGAGGGTTAGTGAGTGGGGTCAACTCTTCAAGTTATCTATGAAGTAACTTTTTTCTTCGTCCGAAAACAAAACGCTTGTTTGTTTTCCGGAATTCAAGAGAATGAATTTCATGCCCACTTATGCCATTGGCGACATTCAAGGTTGTTTCAACACCTTTCAAAAATTGCTGAAGCACATTCGTTTTGATGAGAATAAAGACACGCTCTGGTTAGCGGGAGACCTGGTGAACAGAGGTCCTCGCTCCAAAGAAACCCTGCAATGGGTTTACGAACATCGAACGCGCTTAGAAGTTGTATTGGGAAATCATGAGCTCCATCTGCTTTTTCGTTTTTGGGGAAAGCGGGAAGAAAAAAAAGGAGACACAATTAAAGGCATTTTGGAATCCTCCAAAGCTACTCTTTGGTTAAATTGGCTGAGCGAACGAGATTTTGTACATTTTGAAAACAACTATCTGATGGTACACGCAGGCATTTTACCCAGCTGGGATCTTCAGAAAATCCTGCAACACAATGAAGAAGCCAAAATTGCTCTTAAAAAGAAATTCATGCTCCCTGAATTATTCGCCATCTTTACTCGCATGCGTTGTCTGGATGAAAATCTCGTATTAAATCCAGACTTTTCAGGTCCCCCAGAGGCCTGTCCAAAGCCCTTTAAGCCCTGGTTTGAAATGAAAATGAGATTGGAAAAAAATATTACAATTTTGTTCGGACATTGGGCCGCTCTCGGAGTAAGGCAGGGTAAAAACTGGCAATCGTTGGATTCAGGCTGTGTTTGGAAGAGAGAACTGACGGCTCTGAGATTAGAAGACAGAAAAATTTTTCAGATGGGATATTGTGACTAAAATCTACAAGGATTAAATCTCCGAAAACACAGGCATCTGAAAGCCTACTCCCGCATCGGCCACTAGGGTTTCACCATTCATCCAATTGGCTGCATCGCTCAGCAAGAAGAGGATGAGATCAGCAACATCTTTGGGTGGCATGAGCCCATGTGGAGGAATAAGCTGGGCAAGTTCCGCCTTCTTTTTTTCGTATTCTTTCCCCCAATAAACTTGCATGGAATCGGTATCGACTAAACCGGGGTTTATGCCCTGGACATAGATTTCTTCCTTCTTCCATTCTTGGGCATAGTAGCGGGTAAGCATTTCTAAGGCAGATTTCGCTGCCGCCAGCAAACCGTGATTCATACAATATTTGATGGTATCAATTCCGGACACCGTGATAATTTTTGAGCCTTTTTTAAAAAGAGGTTTAAAGGCATTCATCGTTAAGACAAATGTAGAAATCGTGATGTTAAAAGTTTTTTCAATATGGTGCGCCTTGATTTGTTCCAGGGGTTTAAAGGCCGTGGCGGCAGCATTCGAAACAAAAATATCCAGGTGAGCATGCTCTTTTTTAATCTGCTCGTGCAGACTTTTTACTTGCTGTAAATCCGAAAGATCTGCCGCATATTTCCAACACCGAACCCCTTTCCCTAAAATTTCCTTTTCCACCTTTAAGGCTTCTTCCCTATTTTGTCGGTAATGCAACAAGATGTGACAACCTTCATCCGCAAGTCTCAAAGCCACAGCCCGCCCTATTCCACGGGAAGAGCCAGTAATGAATGCAGTTTTATTTTTTAATAAAGGCATAGTGCTCCTCAACAAAAAATACAAAAACAAAAATAAAAACTATTGAGAGTGATGTAGAGCCAATTCTAACCTCGGATCTTTGACAGCGACTGCAGAATTCTGGCCTAGCTTTACTCCAACCACCTTAAAAAACAAACCCGCAAACCCAGCAAAGATGCCAATTTCTATCCAACCAAATACAGGATTTTCTGGGTAAAAAACCGGAAAGATCAGCCAGTACATATCTAGATATTGGGCCAAGACAAACCAAGCACCCATAATCCCCATCCGTTTTGGGTTTCGCTTGGAAGGCCTGGAGACCAAAATAAAAAATGGAAGGACAAATTTAAAAAAAATCAAAATGTAGGAAAGACACTTCCAGTGGTTTCGGGCCCGGTTCAAAAAGAACACTGTTTCTTCGGGCATATTCGCATACCAGATGAGTACAAACTGCGAAAAAGCGATGTAGGCCCAAAACACCATAAAGGTGAACATGAGTTTTCCAATATCGTGCAGATGGTCTTCTGAAACATAATCCCCCAGATATCCATTTTTGCGGAGATTTACCACCCATAAAGCCAGCATGCCTAGGCCACTGTAAAAAAGACCAGCCCAGCAATAAATTCCAAAGATGGTACTAAACCAATGGGGCTGTAGAGACATTACCAAATCAAAAATAGCGAAGGTAAATAACCAACCAAAGAAAAGCATGAAAGGAGCTGCAATTTTCACGTTTATCCGAGTAAGACGAAGATCCCCACTTTGATCTTGTCGAATCGAGTTTTTTATCATCCAACCGCCCATTAAAAAAATGACTGTGTAAAGAGCGAGATGACGAACAATGAAGAAATTCTTGTTCAGGTAAGCGCTTTTCATCAGCAATAATTTATCGGCTTGAACGGCCTTGGGATCAAGCCACTCGTAGAGAGAACTCATGCCAAACAAAAGAAAAATAAAAAACAAGACAAAGGCACAGGGCAAAAAAGCAGAGAAAGATTCTGCAACGCGCCTCACGGTAACACTCCAATAAGACCCTGTCAGATGTTGCAAGGCAGCAAAAAAAACACCGGACAAACCGATGGAAAACCAAAACACATAGTTCAAAAGAAAATTAACCCAAGCCCTTTTCTCTTCGTGTTCATACACGGCAAAGCCAAAGGAAACAGCACCCAAGAGGATCAGTAGCGTCCAAAGAGTGCTGAGCCAAGGAGACCAAGAAAAATTTTTCAGGGATTTTGAGGCTGGACTCATGGCAGCGTTCCTTCCTTCGACATTTTTTTTACGAGAGCAATATCTTCACCTGTGGGGTTGGCCGCTCGCTGCAAGGCTCGCACATAATGAATAACGGCCCAGCGGTCTTCTTGTCTGATTTGGGTTGCATAAGAGGGCATCAGGTTTTGACCCATACTAATCACGTGGTAAATTCTGGCATCCGGCCAATTGCGAACCTTGTCTGAAAGTAAAGATGGGGGTTTTGGAAATTTAGGAATGATGTAACCATCCCCTTCCCCTTTAGGGCCATGGCAAACAATACAGTAACTATTGAATTGCAGCTGGCCTTTCGCGAAAACCTCTTTCGTGAGTGGCAAAGGATTCACCCCCTCGGCACCCGCTTTGTCCCCTTCTTCTTTGGTATAAGGATAAGGATGAAAATTTCTAGGGATAGTCCCCTCAACCGGCTTTCGTGGAACCTCTTCGTAGGCCTTCACCGCAGGAGAGTTAGTCATGTTGGCCATATATTCAAAAGGAGGCTTCTCACTTGTGCCTCCGCAGGCGGCCAGGACAGAAAGCAGAGCCATTAGACTTAAAATCTTAATAAATTTTGTTTTCATTTTAGTCGCCAAAATTTTTAATTTCTTTCACGTGACAATCTCTAAAAATCCCCTGGAGTTCCCCCTCATTAAAACGAGGGTCTGACTTTTCCACGTACAAACCAAACAGATCGTCGGTGAGCCGATGATCCAAAACAGCTTTGTGACGATTTGGAAGACCACACATTAAAAAGAGCAACACAACCGTACTGATTCCACCGATTAAAACCGTAAGCTCAAAAGTAATGGGAACAAAAGCCGGGGCCGAAATAAAAGGTTTGCCTGCAACATTAATAGGCCAACTGATTCCATTCATCCAGGCCTGCATTCCAAATCCCAGAGTCCCTCCCAGCAAACACATGAATAAAGTTCCCCAGGGAATTTTTGAACGCTTGATTCCCAAGGCGTGAATCACTTCATGGATGGGAAAGGGGGTATAGGCCTCCACTTTGCGATATCTTTGCTTTTTGACTTTTTCAATCGCATGCACAAGATCGTCCGGGCTTTCAAATAAGGCCAGAAGTCCTGCATCCGGAGCTTCATCCATCAAATTCATAGTCAGACCTCATTACTTTTTAGCTTCATAATACTCTTCACTTCAAACATGGCAATCGTGGGCATGAAGCGACAGAAGAGCAAAAAGAAAATAAAGAAAAAACCGAAGCTGCCCACCAACATCGCAACCTCGTAAATGGTCATTCGATAATAGCCCCAGCTTGCAGGCAAGTAATCGCGATGCAGAGAAGTGACAATGATCACAAAGCGCTCAAACCACATTCCAATATTAATCACGATAGAAACCACAAACATCACCGCCAAATTGCGACGCAGTTTTTTGAACCAGAAGATTTGGGGAGAGATCACGTTGCAGGTCATCATGGTCCAATAGGCCCACCAGTAAGGCCCCGTGGCGCGATTGATGAAAATAAAACGTTCGTAAAGATTGCCGCTGTACCAGGCCGTAAAAAATTCGATGATATAGGCGTATCCCACCATCATGCCCGTGAGCAGCATCACCTTGTTCATATTTTCAAGATGCTTGATTTGAATATAGTCTTTCAAGCCAAACACCTCACGCGCAATCACCAGCAAGGTGACCACCATCGCAAAACCTGAGAAAATGGCCCCGGCTACAAAGTAGGGAGGGAAAATAGTGGTATGCCAACCCGGCAAGATGGAAACGGCAAAGTCAAAGCTAACGATGGTATGCACGGAAAGCACGAGAGGCGTAGAAAGACCCGCCAGAATCAGACAGACGATTTCATAGTGGTTCCAGTTTCTTGCAGAACCCCTCCATCCAAAAGAAAGAATCGTATAAATGGTTCTTCGGATTTTATTTTTTGCCCTATCGCGCACGGAGGCGATATCGGGAATTAACCCCAGGTACCAGAAAAGCAGGGAAATGGTCAGATAGGTAGACACCGCAAACACGTCCCACAAAAGAGGCGATTTAAAGTTTACCCACAATCCACGCTGATTGGGATAAGGGAAAAGCCAGAAGCAGGCATACCAGGGCCGACCGGTATGCAAGAGCGGAAACATGCCCGCCGTCATCACTGCAAAAATCGTCATGGCCTCTGCCGAACGGTTGATCGCGGTTCTCCATTTTTGTCTGAATAAAAGCAGGATCGCTGAGATGAGCGTTCCGGCATGACCAATACCAATCCAGAAAACGAAAGTGGTGATGTCGACCGCCCAACCCACAGGATTGTTCAAACCCCAGGTTCCAATACCATCGGCAATAGTGATGGACACCATGCGGGCGCCAAAGGAAAAAAGAACCAAGGCACTCAAGAAGGCAATCCACCACATCTTGGTCGGAAAACTTTCCAGGGGTTTACAGACATCGTGGGTCACATCCCCGTAAATTTTATCGGGGGCAATGAGGGGTTCTTCTTCGAGTGGATTTAAAAGTACCTGTGTCGACATTTTTTTCCTTTCCCCCCTCTTAAGCTAAGAGGGGGTTAGGGGGCGTTATGGCGAAATGGATGCAATTGACCATAACCCCTCCTGACCTCCCCTTAGCTTAAGGGGAGGAAAAAACTCTTAAACATTCCTCATTTTTTTCAAATACGTGACTTGAGGTTTCACATTAATCTCTTCTAAGACACTATAGCCTCGTGGATTCTTTCTAATTTTTGAGATCTCTGAATGGGGATCGTTTGTATTTCCAAAAACGATGGCGTTCGAAGGACAAGTTTGTTGGCAGGCGGTTTTTATTTCACCGTCTCGAACTTGTCTATTTTCTGCTTTTGCCTTGTCTTTAGAATCACGAATACGTTGCATACAAAAGCTACACTTCTCCATCACTCCACGACTACGCGTCGTAATGTCGGGGTTCAAAACCAGATTCACCAATTCCTCATATTTGGGTTGCTTGCCAAAACTTAAAAAATCCCCGGAGTAATCGTTGTCTTTCCACTCGTATTTTTCGAGAAATTTTTTTGCATAATCATAGAAGTTGAAACGACGTACTTTATAAGGGCAGTTGTTGGCGCAATAACGAGTTCCCACGCAACGGTTGTACACCATGCTATTCAAACCTTCGTCGCTATGTACCGTCGCCAGAACAGGACAAACGGTTTCACAAGGGGCATTTTCGCAATGCTGGCAAAGCATGGGCTGGTGCGAAACGTCGGGGTTCTCGATCTCGCCCGAATAATAACGATCGATTCGAATCCATTGCATTTCACGCCCACGAATCACTTGATCTTTCCCGACGGTAGGGATGTTATTTTCAGACTGGCAGCCTATGACACAGGCATTGCAACCCGTGCAGGCACTCATGTCGATGGCCATCCCCCAACGATAAGTTTTGTATTCATGAGAATCCCACATCGAAGGGAGAGGCCCTTCCTGTTCTTCTTCAGAACGACCCTGATTTTTTCGATATTCCTCGTAATTCAACTCTTTGATCACCTCATTTTTTCGTGCCAGAGGAAGCTCATTGCCAGGCTCATTCGTCAAAGAACTCTCCCCCACTTCTAGATTATGATGGCCTTGGGTTTGAGCGAGTGGACTATGCGCACCCGTTTTTGTAATTTCGACAGGAAAACCAGTCCACACAAGAGAGTTTGCTTCCACTTTTTGGAAAGGGGCCACATTCACACCGATGTTCGAACCAACTCGACCCGCTTTTTTACGCCCATAACCCATCGCCAAGGTCAGCATCTCGGTAGATAATTTTGGCTGAACAATCACCGGCACCTCAAAATCAAAACCCTGCCCTTTCACCCTCACCACATCCCCATCTTTCAAGGATAATTCTGAAGATTTTTTAACCGAGACCGACAAGGCGTTTTCCCAGGTGAGTTTGGACAGAGGATCGGGCAATTCTTGCAACCAGGCATTGTTGGAAGAACGACCATCGAGCACGGCGTAAGAAGGATAGAAAGCAAGGCTCAGTCCCGCAGAAGAAATTTGGGCGGGGATTTTTTCAAGTAAGGCAGACACTGTAAAAGGACGACTAGGCAAATCGTCTCCGCTGTTTTCATCTAACACCACACCGCTTTTTAGGCTCTCCTCCCAAAAGACTTCAAAACTTCTTCCCTGCACATGCGAGGCATAAATTTCATTTTTCCAATTTTCTTTTAAAAATTCATACCAACTTTTGGCAGGCAATTTAGCCCAGGTTAAAAGTGAATCCTGAAAACTGCGCGTTTGATACAAAGGCGACACCACCGGCTGAGCAATACTGATAACACCTTTGCGCGGCTCGGCATCCGACCAAGCCTCCAAATAATGGGCAGCAGGGCTAACAAAATGCGCCAGCTCTGCCGTTTCATCCACACGATCAGCCAAACTCACCACTAAAGGAATTTTTTTAAGGGCATCCTTAAAACCTAAAGAAGGCGGTAAAACATAAACAGGGTTGACTCCAGCCACAATCAAGGCACCCACTTTGGAATCTTTCATGTCTTGAATTAAGGCCAGTAAATCGACCAGAGAACTTTTGGACTGATTGGAAGTTTGCCTGTAATCTACGGTTTTCCCATCACTTTCCAAAATGGAATTCAACAGGGCCGCCACCAATTCGAGAGCCACTGCATTTTTGGCTTTTAGGGCAGAACCTAAAACCAGCACCTCACCTTCTGCTTCCAGCAGATCCTTCGCCAATTTTTGGAGGGCCTCCAGTCTCAAACCTGTTTTTTTGGAAACTTCACTTAAAGAGTAAGGCGCCAAGGCCACAGCCAAACCCAACTCGGAGGCATAACGAGAAACTTTCTTTTGCACTAAAATTTCATTCAAAAGACCCAAGGCCACCCACAACTCGTCTCCTGACGAAACGGCCAAATAGGCGTCTGCATTACTTCCCGTGAGAGAAAGTACAGATTCGACTACTGCCAATTTTGCCATGGATCCGTTTTCCACTCGACGAGCTTTTGCAAAATCTTTGGCGAATTGAACGGGAGAGATCCAGGTTCCTAAAAAATCCGCACCAAAACTTAAAATCAGTTTTGCCTTCTCCATCTTATAAGTAGGGGCCAAGGCCGGACCATAAGCCAACTTTTGGGCTTGGGAGACTTCTTCCGGCACAATCGCATCAAAAGACACCTGTTGAGTTTGAGGGTAAACTTTAGAAAATTCAGAAATTAATTTTAAGGTAGAAGGGCTATTCACCACTCCTGTGAGGAGATAAATCTTTTGTCCCTTTTGGGAAGCCTCCGACAAAGCAGCCTGAATTTTTTGGTCCAAATCGGCCCATTTTATTTCCTGGGCTTTGCCCTCCGTTAAGGCGACAGGAAATTTGAGACGATCCGGATCATAAAGATTTAAAATGGAAGCCTGGCCTCTGGCGCACATTCCGCCCTGGTTCAAGGGATTCAACTCATTCCCTTCTAATTTAATGGGACGGCCCTCCCGAGTCTTCACCACAATTCCACAAGAAGCCGCGCATTCTCCACAAGTGGAGGAATACCAATTGGCTACTCCAGGAACCACCTCTTCGGGACGATTCACATAAGGAATTATTTTTTCTACAGGTCGACGATAACAGGCTGCAGAGGCAAACAACAAACCCGCCCCCATCACCTTAAGAAAAGAGCGCCTATCCATGTCGGTCAAATTCTGTTTTTCCGGAGCTTCCAAAAATTCTTTTCCTACAGCTTGCTTATAAGCCTCGGTTTGAAGCCGCTGACCGATACTCGTCCAATATTTCGCTTGGTTTTGACTCATATAAGGATACCCAAAAAAATCATAAAGTACAAAAAACTGACAACTAGTAACTGCTTTATTAGTGATGACAGGTATTACAGTTCACAGGCCCACCGTTCTGCCTATGGCAATCGACACAGAAGCCCATGTTCAAAGGTTTGGCCTGTTCTATCCTCGACATTTGTTTCACATCGCCGTGACAAGCCGCACAGTCGAAGCCTTTGGCAATATGCGGTCTGTGATTAAAAAAGACGAAATCGGGTTGATCATGAACTTTAATCCATTCGATCGGCTTATCTTCCCTATAGTGTTGAATTAAATCTTGAATATAAGGACTGTAATCTTTGCTGCTAGGATCAGGGTTTGATCGAACCATGAGGTGGCAATTCATACACACGTTCATGCTAGGGACTGTGGCATGACGACCTTTGTCGACATTGACATGGCAGTAGAGACAGGGAATTTTATTGTCGCCTGCATGAATTTTGTGGCTGAAGGGAATAGGTTGAACAGGTGCATAGCCCACGCTGTTTCCCAGGTTCCACCAAAAATTCAAAAAGATCCCCAGTAACATCAGGACAATAAGAGTCAAAGCGGTTGGAGAAAATTTGCTTTTCAAGGCTACTCACACTCCTTGCAGCTTGTCTTTCGATGATAAGGTGCCCCAGCAATTCGTATTGACACTTCAACACACAACAAGCGCAGAAAAAAATTTAAAAATTGAGCCCAAAAGTACAAAGGATACGCCCTTATCTTGGGCTAAAAAATCTGTCTAGCAAAAAAATGAAAATGATATTCATTTTTCAGAGGATTGTTTTTCGACAATGGGGATAAAATATTTCATCAAGTAATTCACTCCTGATCCCAAAGATACAACCAGTGCCAGACTGAGCACCACCCAGCCTACGACCCGGCTATCGGCCCACAAAAAACGGTGGGGGAGCATAAAACAAGTGAGAGAACAATTCAGCAAGGCAGTCTTCTTTTTCCCCCAATAATCAGCGGCCATCACAAAACCATCTTCCAGGGCAACCGAACGCAAGGCGGTAATCGTAATTTCACGAAACAAAAAAAGAATCACCAACCAAGCGGGGAGTTCTTGAAGAGGAATCAACATGATCATCACGGCCATATGCATCAATTTATCGGCCAAGGGATCAATCAGCTTTCCAAAAACACCACTGATATTCATTCGCCGGGCATAATAGCCATCAAAGAGATCCGAAATTCCTGCCAATACGAAAAAAAATGAGGCAATAACACCAAGCATCGGACTGAATTTTTCGGAGTGCAGAGGATACTGAAAGCCCAAGAAAATCATCACCAAGGGAATAAAGGCAATGCGAGCAAAACTAAAATAGTTTGGGACATTTAAATACACATTCTTGGTGGGCAATGAAAATTTCATATCCTATTTTTTTTAGAGAGATTCACATCGATTGTCCATGAAATTAAGTGATAAAAAAATTCAGTAGCTGCCTGTTTAATTTTTAGAGGGCAGCTTTCTCTATTTTCTTGACATTTACTTCGTATCCGTACAATCCGTCTCCATACTATATGGTTTCGAATATAAAGCTCACTGCCGATAATTTAACTGATTGCCCCTACTACCTGGTTTCGCGAGTCTCGCTTCTGGTGACGTCAGCACTGAAGAAGGCCCTTCAAGAGGGTGGGGTGGAAGAGGTGCGGCCTGCGTATTTGGGAGTTTTGATGAGTCTTTGGCATCAAGACGGTGTGAAGGGGGTTGCGCTGGCACAGCGTGCTGGGCTTGAGCCATCGACGATGACGGAACTTTTGGACCGCATGGAGGGAGATCAATTGGTGTTGCGCACCAAGGCCCCTGGAGATCGGCGGGCACAGTTGATCCAGTTGACGGACAAGGGGCACAAGCTTCAAAAGCCTGTTCTCAAAGTGCTGGACCGAGCTCTGCCCCAGGTTTTTCAGGGAATTTCGAAGGCTGAGATGGCCCTGACTAAAGATGTGCTTCGTCGCATTCTCAAAAACGCCCAACAAGGAAAATGATCATGACGGAAAAGATCGGATTTGCTTGCGCCTATACACCCCTTGCCTTGATTGATGCTGCGGGCTTTTCTCCCTATCGCATTCTTCCTCTTGGAGAATTCCTGGATCGAGCGGGTCACGTCCTGCATGATAACCTCTGCCCTCACGTAAAGAAAATTCTCGATCGTGCCTTGGAAAATGATCTCCCTCCGCTCGCGGGGCTTGTCTTCATGAACAGTTGCGAGGCGATGCGTCGTCTCAGTGATGCCTGGGCCCATGTTCGACCGAATGATCGCCTCGTGCTTTTGGACCTTCCTCTGACGGCAAGCAACCCATCGCTTTCTTTTTTTAAGGGTGAACTGTTACGGCTTGCGGATCTGTTGTCGGATTGGCGAGGGCGGAAGATTACAACCGATGATATTGAAAATAGCCTCGCTCGTCTTGCCACACTCTCCGATCTTTTTTTGAAACTTCGTGATCGTCAGAAACGCTCTGCCCTTGAAGGCGGGAGCGCCAAGCTACAAAGGCTTTACAATCAGTCCATGATGGAACCACTTGATGAGACTCTTCGTATTTTGAAAGAGGAACTCTCTCAAGCGGAGCTGAAAGAACGTAGTTCTAATCCGATTCCACTTTTTATCTTTGGAAATATTCTTCCGGATCCAGAGGTTTTCTCAATCATCGAATCTTGCGGGGCAACTATTATTGATGAAGATCTCTGCACAGGATCAAGGATGTTTGCTCCTCTGGAAATGAATTCCTCCGGAGACATTTTTGAACGCCTGGCCCGCGCTATCCTGACACGAGCCCCTTGCGCCCGAACCTTTGATTCAGCCTCGCCCCTTGCGATGGCGGATAATCTTGTCACCCGCGCCCGGGCCTCGAAGGTGCGGGGGATTATCGGACATGTGGTCAAATTTTGTGATCCCTATCTGTCTCGATTTTCCACCATTCGTGAGGTCCTGAAAAATGCAGGAATCCCCTTTCTTATTCTTGAAGGGGATTGCACCCTGCGATCGGTAGGACAGCAACGAACACGGATCGAGGCTTTTATTGAGATGTTGAGGTGATATTTTATGATGCAACAATTTCTTGAATCTACAGTCTCAAGGCTCCAGTCCGAGCTAGAAGGTTCGCCTCGTCCTCAAGGCAGGAAGCGATTTGCCCTCGAAGTGGCTCGTTTGGGCGCACGACTTTTTTCGAAGGACGAAAAAGTTGCCTGGTGCGGACTGACGGTCCCTTTTGATCTTCTAAGCACGATGGGAGTCACTTCATGTTTTATCGAATTTGTCGGTTCTATCCTGGCCTCTTCTCAAATGGCGTCGCCCTTTTTGGATGAAGCGGAGCACATGGGCTGTGCCTTGGATACGTGCGCCTATCACCGCGCCGTGCTTGGTGCGGCTCACAAGGGCATGATTCCCACACCAGACTTTTTGATCGCCTCCAGTGCCCCTTGTAGTGGAGGGGTGGCCGCTATGGAGACATTGGCGCGAGGATTCAAGAGAGATCTCTTTGTCCTTCATGTCCCTCAGTCCAACGACGAGCCGGCTGTTCGTTATCTGGCGGATCAATTGCGGGAAATGGAAAAATTTATCAGCGATCATACGGGCAAGAGTTTGGATCGGGATCGATTGCGCAAGGCGATTGTTCGTACCAACGAGGCACGAGGTCTCTTAAACGAGGTCTTCGCCCTGGCTCAACAGGTGCCTTCACCGGTGAGAAATCGCGATCTGGGAAACTTTGGTGTCACGATGTCACTTCTCTTTGGAAGCCAGGCCGCCATTGAGATTGCGCAGGCCTATCGGGATGAATTCGCAGAACGAATCCGGAATAAGAATGCTTCTCTGCCAGAAAATCGCATCCGTCTCCTTTGGATTCAAAATCGAATCCAGTTCAAAACGCCCCTCATTCCGTGGTTGGAAGAAAAATTTCAGACCTCGATTGTTATTGATGAACTCAATTCCATCACCTGGGAAGCCATTGATCCCGAGGATCCCTATCTAGGACTGGCCCGTCGTGCGATCTCGAATCCCTTCAATGGCCCCATCGAATATCGCATCCAGAATCTCAAAAAACTGGCAAAAAAATATCAGATCCATGGGGCCATCAATCCTTGTCACTGGGGTTGTCGACAAGGCACGGGAGCTCGAGGACTCATCGAATCAGGGCTCAAGGAGATCGGTGTTCCGGTATTGAACCTCGAGATCGATTGTATTGATTCGAGAAATTTTGCCGAGGGTCAGGTGCGGACACGACTCGAAGCATTTTTGGAGATGATTCAATGTACTATCTAGGTCTCGATATCGGAAGTCTATCGTGTGATGCCGTTCTTGTGGATCATGAGGAACGGATCTTGGCGTCTTCTGTTGTTCCTACAGGCGCAAAAAATCGTGAGGCGATCGCTCGTGCGACGGATGAGGTGTTGCGTGCCTCGGGTATTTCTCGATCCGATGTAAAGGCTATTGTTTCGACCGGTTATGGCCGTGAGCGCGTGGAGGATCGATTGGCCACGGTGACCGAAATTAGCTGCCATGCCCGAGGCATCCTCGCGCGTGTTCCGAAAACTCAAATCTTGATCGATATTGGCGGACAAGACAGCAAGGCTATTCGAATTGATAAGTCAGGGCGTGTGGCTGATTTTGCCATGAACGACAAATGCGCAGCGGGGACGGGTCGATTTTTAGAAGCCATGGCTCGTGCCCTTCAGATTGATCTCGAGGAGATGAGTCAGTTTCACGGAGAAATTAAAGACGCCTGCACCTTGAGCAGTATGTGTACCGTCTTTGCCGAGAGTGAGGTGGTGTCTCTGATCGCCGACGGGATTGAGATGAGAAAAATTGTCAATGGCCTGAACGCTGCCATCGCGGCCAGAACCGTCACCTTGGTCAAACGCATTGCCCCCAATATCGAAGGCCTTTCCATCAGCATGTCTGGTGGTGTCGCTCGAAATGCCGGTGTCGTCCGGGCCTTGAGTGAAGCCTTGAAACGTGACATTTCCATCCCTGAAAATCCCGATACCATCGGGGCTCTGGGAGCAGCTCTCATTGCACGGGAACGGGCAATTTGAATTTTAGCTGGCTCTATTTTTAGGATTGCGTTCCTAAGGGTTCTCTATAGAGTGAATAAAATTTCTTGAACACCCAAACAAAATAAGGTTAGGGAACTGGACCATTCTTGGGTATGGCTATCGCTGTAGCTGAGAGTATTTTTTTCCGCAGATTTGCGTAAATGGAGGGGTGGCCGAGTGGCTTAAGGCAACGGTTTGCTAAACCGTCGTAGGGTGAAAATCTTACCGAGGGTTCGAATCCCTCCTCCTCCGTTGCTGAAAACAGTCTTGTTGCACCCATAGCTCAGTTGGATAGAGCGACGGTCTACGAAACCGTAGGTCGCATGTTCGAATCATGCTGGGTGCATCATATAAATCAAACACTTAGAGTTTTCGCTCTGAGTGTTTTTTTATTTTATGGGTACGGTATATGCAATTCCTCCCACTACAATCTCTGGAATTCTCAAAGTTGGCTGCGCATCCGCTACTGGTACGCCTTGGCCGTCTTTACCGCAGGTGCCGATGCCGAAGCCTAGATCGGAACCTACTTTATCAATCTGCATTAAAATCTCTGGTCCATTTCCGGTGAGCGTAGCGCCGCGTACGGCCTCACCCATTTTACCTTTCTCCAACAAATAGCCTTCGGTCACTTCAAACATGAAGTCGCCATTTACCGTGTTTACCTGGCCGCCGCCCATGCGTTTGACATACAAACCTTTTTCAACCGAGTGAATAATTTCTTGGGGATCCTCTTTGCCCGAGGCGATCATTGTGTTGGTCATGCGAACAATAGGTCGACATTTGTACGATTCACGTCGGCCATTTCCAGTAGAAGCCACGCCTGCTTTTTCGGCGTACAGACGAGAGTGCATATAAGTTTTTAAAATCCCTTGATCGATGAGGATGGTTTTTTGAGCCGGGCTACCTTCGTCGTCAAATACGAAGGAACCTCTTTTGTAGGGGAGAGTCTTATCATCCACTACAGTAATTAGTGAAGAAGCCACTCGTTCACCAATTTTGTTTTGGTATACCGAAAGCCCTTCCATCGCCAAATCGGCTTCCAATCCATGCCCTACAGCTTCATGCACCATTGTGCCACCTGCCTCTGCAGCAAGCACTACGGGCATGCTTCCCGCAGGAGCTGGCCGTGCATGCAACATTTGATAAGCCTGTGCTGCAGCGGTGGTGGCTACTTCTTCGGGACAATGTTCATCAAAAAGTTCAAAGCCCAAAGTGCCTCCCACGCCTTCGTAGCCGGTTTGGAGGATTCCGTCTTTTTGAGCCACCACCTGGGTTAAGAAGACAGTATAAATTTGTTCGTCTTCACAAAGCTCCCCCAAAGAATTGGCAATGAGAATTTTTTTTTCAAGGTCCCGATAAGTGATTGTGGCTTGTTGAATATATTCATTGTGTTTCCAGGCAACGTCACTGGCTTTTAACACGGGGATGATTTTTTCTTTAAGTTCAAAATGGGATGGATTTTTGGAGGGTGAATTTTTCCAGGAAGGCTTTACGGAATGCAGGACGAAATCCCTGTCAAAATATTTGGCCTCCACGGCCTCCGAAACTCTCGCAGCAAGGCTCAGCAGACCTTGCTCACTCCAATCGTTGGTGTAACCATACGCCGTTTGCCCCTTGAACAAAACGCGAATGCCTACTCCTACATCAATACCGGAGACAATTTTTTCAATTTGCTTTTGTTCGCAGACAATTTGATTACTGAGGCTTTGTTCAAAATAAATTTCAGCAAAATCACCTCCTTTGGAGAGGGATTTTTTCAAGATTGCGGATAAATTGTAGTCTTGTATCATGCTTGAGACCCCCGAGTTTTCCCTACCCCGCTAAACGCAAACCCTCAGCCCTGTCTATGTCAATTTTTTTATAGGTGTACTACGCACATCATACACCGTAAGCAATAAAACACAAAAGAACCCACAAAAAACTTGCGAGCGTCGTCTCCAAATGATTGAAAAGAACTCGGGGCTCTCAAGTCCTTTTACTTTAACTACTTAAAAACCGAGACTGAATAAGGAAAAACATGATTAAGCCCCAAAAACACATCCTCCCCAATGGAATGACTCTACTGCTCATCGAATCGCACCAAAACCCTGTCGTCTCTTTTAACGCCTGCTTTAGAGTAGGCAGCGTGGTGGAAAGCGAAAAAGAGGCCGGGATCTGCCATTATATCGAACACATGATTTTTAAGGGCACGCCCAAACGCCCAGCCGGCCAAATCGCCGGGGCCATTGAGGCAGCGGGTGGAGAGATCAACGCCTACACCAGCTTTGATGAAACGGTTTATTATTGCACTCTCTCTTCTCGTTATTTTGATGAGGGGCTGGATATTTTAAGCGACGCCATTTTGAATCCCCTGTTTGATGCCGTAGAGATGGAACGCGAAAAACCGGTGATTATCGAAGAAATGAATCGCTCTTACGATAGCCCGGGCAAAGTGCTCTCGGAAAGCCTGTTCAAGACTGTTTACCAAGTGCATGGCTACGGAAGGCCCATCATTGGCAGCAAAGAAAGCGTGATGGCCTTTACCCAAGAGGATCTGCAAAGTTTTTACCACCGTTGGTATGTGCCGCAAAATCTGGTCTTTGTGGTGTCGGGAAATTTCGATTCGAAAACTGCCTTGGAAAAAATAAAAAAGATTTTTGCAAATTACTCCGACCAGGCCGCCCTCTTTAGAATAGAAGATGCCGAACCAGAGCAGACCCACCCACGCTTGACGATTAACCGTAAAAATTTTGAAGGACACTATGTGCAATTGGCCTTCCCCATTCCCAGCCTGTCGCACGGCGATTTGCCGGCGCTGGATCTGCTTTCCCATCTTCTGGGAGAAGGCCTGAGTTCGCGTCTGGAGCAGCACATCAAAGAAAAAAAAGGTCTGGTCGATTCGATTTATTCCTACGCCTATACCCCCAAAAGCCAGGGCCTGTTTGTGGTGGGATTTACCACCCAGGAAAAGAAAGTCATCAAGGCCATCAAGGAAATTATAAAGGAGCTTTTTACCCTGGAACACAATCCCATTTCTCATGCCGAGCTGGCCCGCGCGCGCCTTAACATTAAGAGCGATGCCTTTTACGAACGTGAAACAGTGGAAGGTATTGCCCGGAAATATGGATATTTTGAAACCACTTTGGGCGATTATTTATTCGATAAAAAGTATTACCAAAAAATCGATGAAGTCGATCCTGACGAATTGCATGAAGTGGCGGAAAAATATTTTGTGAAAGAAAAAATAAATTTCAGCGTGTTAGTGCCCGAAAAAAGCAAGTTGCGTGAAGGCGATTTCAATATCGATGCCCTCTGGAGCGAGGTTTCGTCCAAGGCAAAAAAAGTGATGAAATCTGCCCCGGAAATCAAGACCTATACCCTCAAAAACGGGATACGCCTGCTCTTCAAGCAAAATCAAAATCTCCCCCTGGTTTCGCTGCGCCTCAGCAACCTGGGCGGTTTGCGTTATGAGAACCCGAAAAATAATGGGGCCCATCATCTCTTTGCTCAGGTGTTCACCAAAGGGACTCAAAAACAGAGCGCAGAAGAAATTGCCTTTACGATAGAAAACCTGGGAGCCAATATCGACGCCTTTTCCGGAAGAAATGCCGATGGCTTGCAGGGGGATTTTCTGAGTGAAAAACTGGATGATTCTCTTGATTTATTTTTTGAACTGCTGCTCGAACCCAAATTTGACACGAAAGAAATTGAAAAAGAAAGAGCCCTCATTCTGCAAGCGATCAAGCGGGAAGAAGATCAGCTGGCCTCTCTCGCCTATAAACGATTTTTGAAAGATCTTTATCCCCAGCATCCTTACGGTTTACCGGCGATTGGCACTGAAAAAACCGTCAAGAGTCTGAAACGAAAGGATCTGCTGGAGATCCATCAAACGATGCTGAATCCCAAAGCCATGGTGCTTTCGATGGTGGGAGATTTTGATCCGGAAACTTATAGGGATTTTTTTGAAAAAAAATTATCTCCTCTCAAGAGTCGAATGATTTATGCTTCACCCTTTAATATGCCCCAGGCCCCTGCTCAAAAAATTGAAAGCCGGATCCCCAAAGATAAAATGCAGACCCATATTGTTTTAGGATTTCTGGGAACTAGCATTTACAACAAAGACCGCTACGCCATGGAAGTGCTCAACCATATTTTGGCGGGCCAGGGCGGACGATTGTTCATGGAGCTGCGCGACAAACAATCCCTGGCTTATAGCGTCACCAGCTTTTCTCAGGAAGGTTTGGAGCCCGGCTTTTTCGCCGTCTATATTGCCACGGAACCTCAAAAGGCAGAACAAGCCATTGCCGGAATTAAAAGTGAACTGAAAAAAATCCAAAGCGAAAAAGTAAGCCCCGCCGAATTGGAACGCGCCAAAAAACATTTGATTGGTACTTTTGAGATCGACCTGCAACGCAACTCCCATCTCAATTCGCAGCTGGCCTTCAACGAACTTTACGGACTGGGCTACAAAGAAATCGCTCTATTTCCCGATAAAGTTTTGAAGGTGACTGAAAACGATATTTTGAAAGTGGCACAAAAATATTTTGATTTGGACCGCTATGTGCTGGCGGTGTTGGGGGGGAAGGAGTGAGCACAGAAGTTTGATTTGTCCCCTCACCCTAACCCTCTCCCTCAAGGGGAGAGGGGACTTCCACGGAGTCGATTATTGAAAATATCGCGTAACGTGAATTACAAATACTGCCTCAACCTCTCTATCCTCTGTTCCAAAGGAGGATGCGTCGCCAGCAAAGAGAGAAAAGAAGTGGTCTTCCCGGAAATCTTGAAGTTCGCTATCGCAGGGCTTTCATTGGATTCACGAATCTCCACATAGCGTTGTAATGCCTGCAGGGCGGAAATCATATTCTGACGACCCGCTAACGTAGCCCCACCTTTATCCGCACGGTATTCTCTCCACCTTGAAAAAGCGGCCAGTACCAAAAAACCAAAAAGGCTGAGAGTCATTTCCAAAACAAAGGTCACCAGAAACCGCACCCAGTAACGCGACTCTTCTTTTACATTTTGACTGACCGCAAAGGCGATCACACGAGCCAGAAACATCACAAAGGCATTGAGGATTCCCTGCAGCAAGGTCATGGTCACCATATCGCCATTGGCGATGTGTGTAATTTCGTGACCTAAAACCCCGTCAACTTCCGAATCCTCCATACGACGAAGCAGCCCGGTAGAAACCGCTACCAAAGCGCGTGAGCGCGTGGGACCCGTCGCAAAGGCATTGAGTTCTTCACTTTGATAGACTCCCACTTGCGGCATGGTGGAAAACCCCGCTGCCTGTGCCAGACGATGGACACGCTGCACAAGACTTGCCCATTCTCCAGTCGCCTGGCTTGGATCAATCACCTGCACCCCCATGATCCATTTGGCCATCACTCGGGAAAGCGCGAGAGAAATCAAGGCGCCACCCATCCCCCAAACCAGGCAAAAAATGGCGAGTGACTGATAATCGATCCCATAATGTTTTGAGAGATAGGGATGTACACCCAAGACAGACAGCAGCGTAGAGAGAGTCAATACCACCAAAATATTAACCACTGCGAAAAGAAAGATGCGTTTTATCCAGGCCATAGAAAACTCCTTTTTTTAAAGTAACTCCCTCGCCTTCACGTTTTTTGAAACCCAATCTAAAATACCTGTCAGCGGTGTGCCCGGTGTAAAAATTTCAGCCACTCCCTGCTTTTTCAACTCCAGCACATCTTCCTCGGGAATAATTCCACCCCCAAAAATACACATGTCGGTGATCCCCTTATCCTTCAGCTGCTGGACGACTTCCGGAAAAATATAATTGTGCGCGCCGGAAAGAATGGAAATGCTGATGGCATCCACATCTTCCTGAATGGCCGTGCTGACAATCATTTCAGGAGTCTGATGCAGACCCGTATAAACTACTTCGTAACCCGCATCGCGCAAGGCCCGGGCCACTACTTTAGCCCCCCGATCGTGGCCATCCAGGCCAGGTTTACCGACTAGAATTCTGATTTTGCGTTCCATATTTTTTCTCCATTTCCCCCTCTTAAGCTAAGAGGGGGGTGGGGGAGTTATGGTCCAATTGAGTGCAAGTGCACCATAACCCCTCCTCACCTCCCCTTAGCTTAAGGGGAGGAAGTAAACTTAAATCACACAGGGATCCCGATACTCTCCCCAAACTTCCCGTAACACGCCCATGATTTCTCCCACACTGGCATAGGCCTTTACGGCCTCTAAAATGTAAGGAATCAAATTTTCCGAAGTCTCCGTCTTGGCTTTTATGGTTTGTAATGTGGCTTGAACTTGCTGGTTATCCCGTTCGGCCTTCACTTTTTTAAGGGCGGCGATCTGTTCTTTTTCCACCTGATCATTGATTTTCAAGATGGGCAAAGTGGTTCCGTTCTGACTGGTGAAGTCATTCACCCCTACGATAATTTTTTCATTTTTTTCGATTTGATGCTGAAACCTAAAAGAGGCCTCCGCAATTTCCCGCATGGGATAAGCCAGCTCTACCGCGCGCACCATACCTCCCAGGGTATCAATCTTGGAAATATAGTGATTGGCTTCTGCTTCCAAGTCATCGGTTAGCTTTTCGACGTAATAACTACCTGCCAAAGGATCTACCGTAGAGGTCACTCCGCTTTCGTTGGCAATAATCTGTTGGGTACGCAGCGCAATCTGCACCGCCTCATCACTAGGCAGGGCCAGAGTTTCATCCAGCGAATTGGTATGCAGCGACTGAGTTCCCCCCATCACCGCGGCCAGGGCCTGCAAGGTGACGCGCACCACATTGTTGTAAGGTTGTTGTGCGGTAAGGGATACCCCCGCAGTTTGGCAATGGAAGCGCATTTGCCAGGAGCTTTCCTTTTTTGCACCAAAACGTTTGCGCATGATCTTGGCCCACATGCGACGGGCCGCTCGCATTTTCGCGATCTCTTCAAAAAAATCGTTGTGTACATCCCAAAAAAAAGAAAGCTTGGGTGCAAAATCATCCACGTTCAAACCCCGCTCTATCGCAGCTTGTACGTAAGCGATGCCATCGGCAATCGTAAACGCCAATTCCTGTACCGCTGTAGAACCCGCTTCCCGTATGTGATAGCCGGAAATGCTGATGGGATGAAATCTGGGGACTTCATTGCAACAAAATTCAAAGGTGTCGACAATGAGACGCATGGAAGGCTGGGGAGGGAAAACATAAGAATGCTGGGCAATGTATTCCTTGAGGATGTCGTTTTGGAGGGTTCCCCCAATTTTATTTCGGGGAATCCCCTGCTGATCCGCCAAGGCCACGTACATGCAAAGCAAGACCGCAGCGGGTGGATTGATGGTCATTGAGGTCGTCACTTTATCCAAAGGAATTCTATCAAAGAGGATTTCCATGTCCTTCAAGGTATCAATGGCCACCCCGCAAACCCCCACTTCTCCTCGCGCACGGGGAGAATCGGAATCGTAACCCATCAAGGTGGGAAAATGAAAAGCCGTGGAAAGCCCGGTTTGTCCATGTTCTAAAAGATAATGAAAGCGTTGATTGGTATCCCGTGCCGAACCAAAACCCGCAAACTGGCGCATGGTCCAGAATTTTCCACGATACATGCTGGGATACACTCCGCGGGTATAAGGATATTCACCGGGAAAGCCTATTTTTTCCTGATATTCCGGATCTTCAGGATTTTGAGGAAGATAAACCGCATCAATTTTACGATTGGAAATGGAGACAAATTCTTTCTCGCGTTCCGGATGTTTTTTGACCCATTCGGAGGTTTTTTGTTTCCAGTTTTGATATTTGTTTGAGGAAGAATTTTCCATGCCCGGGGGCTGTTAGCAGGGCTGAGGGAGTGCGGTCAACAATTGTGTTAGCCACTAAGCGAAGATTCACTTTAATGTTTTAGATTTCGTAGGAACTCTAAATCCTGGGCATCCGCGGCACTTTTGCGATCGGCATAGGCGATTTCTTTGAGGCGAATGAGATCTTGAGGGGAAGCAACTCGAAGAGAATAACTTTTTACTTTAATTTTTACTGCCCTCTCTGCCACTTCCTTAGCAAGGATAGGAAAATCAAAAAGAAGGTCAATTTTAAAATCTTTTTTCGGGTAATAAAAAAACGCACTGTCGGGAACGTCCATATTCAAACGAAGGGCCGCTATTCTAGGATTATCAATAGTCCTAATAATTTCTCTCTTCTCGTTAAACTTGGATACCAATTCAAAACCATGTTTATAAAAAATATTTACTATTTCTTTTGAAATTAAATCCTGTTGACCTAAGCGCGAAACTAAAAAATCAAAGTCTTTCGTCACACGCTGAGAACCTAAAATAACGAGTGCCACACCTCCTATAAGGACTGGCATTAAAGCACATGCCTCTAATTCTTGAACGAGAGGCCCTACGATATCAAAATAATCACTTTGGACAGGCATAGATTTCAGGTAATCGGTAATTCACACGAGAAACAGATTTTACTTTTTGAGAAGGTCTTAAAATTTTCATAGTCTCCCAAAAACGAAAATTGCTCTCAATACGCTCATTGGCCTTTTGGGATAAAGATTTACTTACTCCTCCTAATGAAGCAATTTCTTTTCTTCGCTTGGCCGAAAGTTTCTGAGCACGAGCTAACCCCCCTTTACGCCCCAATTCCTTTGCGAGTTTATGTATATTCATGACTCTGATTGTATGCTTAGCGCTAAGCAGAAATCAAGGAGATCTTCTTCTAGGTTGCACAGGGCTTGGCAAGGAGAGGATTTGATTCCAATTGTTTGGTTATAAAATGAGGCATTTTCCTCTCGGTCCCATGCTCTGCGTGGGAACGAGTAAATGGCTTACCTGTCAGAGAGTTAAGAAAACAAAGGGGAAACATTAGTCCTGGGGCACAACAACGGCCCGAAACCCGGCAAGACTGTAGCGAATAACAGGCATGCAGTTGTCCCGAAAGGCCGCTCGCGCGTCCCTGGCACTAAAGTGGTTCCAGGAAACACCCCGCAGCTCGCGTCTAATAGATTTATCAATTATTTCCGGATCTGGAAACCCTGCTGTTGTCTTGGCCAGCCCCTCTAAACTCTTTCGATACCAACCATTGCACCATTCCCATACTCCGTTCATCCTTACGCCTAAGGGATTTACTGGAACGGCATCCACATCCTTCGGGCCTTCTGCAAAGGGTCTATCAAAATCGGCATTGCTCCCATTAGGTGGCGTTCCATCACTCGTCCTATATTTAAAATTGCGGCATTGTTTTGTTTGAGGATCAATCCCTCCTCGTCTCACAAATTCAGCCTCTGCGGCACTGGGCAGGCGACCAGGAAGACCACTTCTTAATGCACGCCCCAGCCAATCGGCACAGCCCAAGGCCTCAAACCAAGTGACTTCAGCGGCAGGTTGATTGGGTCTAAAAAAGTTTTTCGCTCTTTCTATAGATTTCGGGAACCACTCGGACAATCTGCAAGCCGTTGGGGTTGTCTTTAAGATTTTCATCTTGAAGACCCGTCACAAACCTTCTTTGACTAAAAAAATCGTAAGCTCCTGGATTATTTCCAGCGGATTCACTTTCAATGATTTCGTTAATATTTCCCTTACTTCCTTCACCCACGTATCTTCTAGCTGCTTCCTCACTAGCAAAGCGCCCAATCACCCAGCAATAAGGGTTTTCCGCTTCGGTAGCAATCACAGCAAAAGGCTTTTCTTTCATCGCCTCTCTATAAAGTTCAAGGGCCGCATTCGTCACCACGGTCTCGGTCACTTCAAAACCAGGCAGGGTGATTTCTTGAACAGGGTCTTCATCGTCATAAGCATCTACATCCTCTCCTCCCATACGGAATCTACCACCTTTTACAGACACTAGGCTCATCAAACTAGCTACAGGGTGGGCTTTGGCAAGCATTTGAACAGTTTCAGTTTCAAGGCCAGCAATCTTTTGTTCTAATTCGTGAATCACCAAACGAGAAGCACCTTGATCGCTTTCATCTCCTCTTCTTTCTGCACTAGCCAATCGATTACGAGCATCTTCCAGACGAGCTCTCAATCCTTCAAGCTCAAACGTCCTACTTGGACGAGACCTGGCTCCTCCTCCCACCGCTCCCATCGCCAGCATCAAGGTTTGCAGCTGTGTTTGACGCAAAATCTCTGGGGTTCGGCGCGCAAATTCGATGAAGTCTTGGCAGCTGGGGGATTCTACCGTAGGGGCGGCCCTCTGTGGCCGCCCGTCACCATTTGCGGTCGGGCACGGAGGCCCAACCCTACGAAGAAGATGACTTCCAACTGCA
>JADFYH010000003.1 GCA_015233135.1 Deltaproteobacteria bacterium | reverse complement strand
GAGAGCAAGAGTTGAACAAGAGCTACGATTTTAAGAAATCAAAATTAGAGAAGAATATGTTTCGAGAGAATACATTCGAGCAAGAAATGAAAGAATCGATACGAGAGTATTTGTGTTAAAAGAAATGATTTCAACGGCAAAGTATTGCTACGACTCACTTTAAATAGCTGATTCAGATATAACAGGGGGAAAGTCACTTGTCCCCTCACCCTGCCCTCTCCCTCAAGGGGAGAGGGTAAATACAGTTCAAAATAATATTTTTAAACAAGAAGCGATTGACTTTAGAAAAGAAGAAGGCAAAGGGAAAAAAATAGAAATCAAGAAACTTCTCGCCTTATCAAAAAAAACTACCCCCAGTAATTAAATGCATCTTTGTGTTTTTTTCTATCTCATTGAGGTTCATTGGAAATCCCCTCTCCCTTGAGGGGCATAGGTATCTACACAAGTGTTCTGATATAGATCTGGACTTGATTTGGAAGCTTCCTCCCCCCTGGAGGGGGAGGATTGAGGAGAGGGGGTATAATAGAAAAGTACATTAAAATCCTTTGTTTTTTAGGGAGTATACCTTTCTATTTATCCCCCTCTCCCTGCCCTCTCCCTCCGGGGGAGAGGGTGAAAATGTTGATCTACGCTGTATTACAGAAGATGTGTAAGATACCTATGCCCTTGAGAGGAAAGGGTGATCTTGGATTCAAATTGAAAACCACTATCACACCCCCTGCCCAGCCACCCATGCGGAGGCCCAGGCCCAATGAAAATTATAGCCCCCTAGCCAACCGGTGACATCAACGACTTCACCAATAAAATAAAGGCCTGGGACTTTTTTACACTCCATCGTCTTGGAAGAAAGTTCGTCGGTGGAAACACCCCCTTTGGTCACCTCGGCCTTGTGGTAACCGACGGTAGAGAGGGGTTTGAGTTTCCAGTGGTGGAAGGCGTAGGCAAGATTTTGGATGTCTTTTGTGGAAAGTGAATCAATTGTTTTAGCGTGAAGATTCTGGCCGGAGTTTACCCCGGACACCGATCCGGGGCCAGAATGACAGAAACGATACTCTACAAATCGCTTTGGTAAAAATTGGGAAAGAAAATTATCCAGCTGCTGTTTGTTCTTTGTTTTGATCTCATTCAAAAGCATTTCTTTAATATTTATTTCAGGCAAAAGATTGATTTCTATTTCCTCTCCGGGGTTCCAATACAAAGAACCTTGCAGCGCTGCAGGGCCACTCAGCCCGGCGTGGGTAATCAGGAGCTTTTCCCTGAAAGATTTTTTCCCTGCAGTTAAAATCACATCCAGCGAAATTCCAGACAGTTTCTGGAGGGCAGAATCTTTCAGCACAAAGCCATCCAGGGCAGCTTTAGGGGCTACGATTTTCAACCCAAATTGTTTGGCGATCTGATAGCCAAAATTAGTGGCACCCATTTTGGGGAGCGAAAGGCCGCCAGTGGCGATAACGAGGGAGTGCGAGTGGAAGGCCCTCCCTTCACCCTGACCCTCTCCCCCAGGAGAGGGGAAAACCGAAACATTAAAAATGCCATTCTTTTTTTTCAGCTCTAAAACCTGTAGCCCTAGCAAAATTTTCACCCCATACTTTTCACATTCAACTTCCAACATCTTCACAATATTCTGTGCCGAATTTTTACAAAAAAGCTGGCCCAAGGTCTTTTCATAATATTCAATCTCGTGTTGTTCGAGGAGCTGGATGAAATCCTGGGGACTAAAACGAGCCAGTGCTGACTTTACAAAATGGGGATTTTCGCTCACATAACATTCAGGCTTCACGCTCAGATTGGTAAAATTACAGCGTCCTCCGCCCGATATTATAATTTTAGATCCTACTTTCTTTTGATGTTCCAGAATACAAACCGAACGTCCGCGCTTTGCCGCTAGGGCCGCACAAAAAAGCCCTGCGGCACCCGCACCAATAATGATCACATCAAAATGAGTTTCAATTTTCGCTTTGGATAAATTCATTTTATAGTTACAATTTACGTTCAACTCATCGAAAGGACTATTTCATGACTGAGATCTGGTCGCGACAGATTTTTTTAAGCCTCTTTCTGATTCTTTTTGGCCTTACAGCCCTGGAAGGATATTATCATCCTCTTTTCTACTCCGCTCTTTTTTTACTCGTCCCCACTTTCCTGCTAGGGCTTTACGACATGCTGCAAAAAGGCCATGCAGTCCTGAGAAATTATCCCCTGTTGGGGCACTTTCGTTACATCCTCGAATCGGTACGCCCGGAAATTCGACAATATTTTATCGATTCCGACACGGATGAAAATCCCTTTAGTCGGGAAATGCGCTCTCTGGTTTATCAACGGGCAAAAGGCCAGCGAGACACCGTCCCTTTTGGAACTCAACTGGATGTCAATGCGCTGGGTTATGAATGGATAGGGCATTCCTTGAATCCAAAAAAAGTGGAGCTGAAAAACGCACGAGTCGTAATCGGCGAATCGAGATGCTCCAAACCGTACTCTGCTTCGTTGTTCAATATCTCAGCCATGAGTTATGGATCACTCAGCCGAAATGCAGTCCTGGCCTTGAATAGCGGCGCAAAGATAGGCGACTTTTATCACAATACCGGCGAAGGAGGTTTAACCCCTTATCATCTGCGCTACAAAGCCGATCTTGTTTGGGAAATTGGAACCAGTTATTTCGGTTGCCGAACCAAAGAGGGGAAATTCTCTCCAGATTTTTTCAAAGAAAAGGCCGCCAAAGAAGAAATCAAAATGATTGAAATCAAACTTTCCCAAGGGGCCAAACCGGGTCATGGAGGGCTGCTTCCCAAAGCCAAACTGACCCAGGAAATTGCGGAGATTAGAGGCGTAGAAATGGGACACGACGTCCATTCTCCTGCGGCACATTCAGCCTTTGCTTCTCCGATCGGCTTACTGGAATTTGTCACCCAACTTCGCGAACTCTCCGGAGGAAAACCTGTGGGTTTCAAATTGTGCCTGGGACATCCCCAAGAATGGTTTGCCATTGTAAAGGCCATGCTTCAAACAAAGCTCGTTCCCGATTTTATTACCGTCGATGGTGGTGAAGGGGGAACTGGCGCTGCTCCGCTGGAGTTTTCCAACTATGTCGGAATGCCTTCCACCGAAGGCCTGGTGCTGGTGCATCAGACTCTTAGAGGGGTGGGCTTAAGAAAAAAAATCAAGATCAACACCTCTTCCAAAGTAGTAACTGCTTTTCACCTGCTTCAAAAACTGGCCTTAGGTGCCGACTTTACTTGTTCAGCCCGGGCCATGATGTTTGCCCTGGGATGTATTCAAGCCTTGAGATGCAATACCAACAATTGCCCCACCGGAGTGGCCTCTCAAAATCCAAAACTCTACGGAGGCCTGGTGATAGACGACAAGGCCAGGCGCGTAGCCAATTTTCACCGTAAAACCATCGAAGGGGTTCTGGAACTTTTGGGGGCAGCGGGATTTTCTTCCCCCTCCGAATTGGGCCCCCAACATATCTTTAGAAGAACCGCCGTGGGAAAGGTACAAAGCCTGGCAGAGATTTATCCCCGGATTGAAGAAAATGCATTTTTGGAAAATGAAATTCCGGCGCAGTGGCAAAAGTTTTGGAAAGAGGCGAGTGCGGAGAGGTTTTGAAATACCTCACCCTGACCCTCTCCTACTTTAGGAGAGGGAAATATGATGCACTCTTCTTTCTTCTCCCTCTCCTAAAGTAGGAGAGGGTCAGGGTGAGGTATTACAATTCTTCTCAATCCACGCCAAGGCCGCTCGCATGCCATCCACCGCAGAGCTGGTAATTCCTCCGGCATATCCTGAGCCCTCGCCGCAAGGATACAGCCCCTTTGTATTCACGCTCTCCAAGGTATTTTCATCTCGAGGAATTCGAATGGGAGAAGAGGTTCGCGATTCCACGGCGTGCAACAAGGCCTCTGGACTGTAAAAGCTACGGCGTTGTTTTTCAAAAGTCAAAAAACCCTCGCGCAGGTAATCGTTCACAAAAGAAGGCAGCAATTGAGAAAGATCAGCGGCCACCACCCCCGAAGGGCAACTGGATTTCTGGTTCAGCCTTCCCAGTTTCCCCTTCAAAAAATCTTCCAGACGTTGCGCGGGGATCTGTCTTCCATTTCCATTTTCTAAAGAGGCCTGATAGGCCTTAGCCTCAATCTCACGTTGAAATCGCAGCATTTTAAAAGGATCTTCACCCTCAATTTTCTCGGTGTTGATGCTGCAGACGATAGCCGAATTGGCCCAGGGAGAATTGCGGTGGGAGTTGCTCATCCCATTTACCACCAAGGTTTCCGCATCGGTCGTACTGGAAAGCACGTAGCCTCCGGGGCACATGCAGAAACTGTAGACACCCACTTTCTCCTGATCCCAATAATGACTCAGTTTGTATTGCGCACTCTCCAGTTCCAGGGCCTCTGCCGATTGACCATATTGCCAACGATTGATTTCTTTTTGCAGATGCTCAATGCGCAATCCCAAGGCAAAGGATTTGGCCTCTATTTTTACCCCTTGATCCCGCAAAGTTTCAAAAAATGCAGTGGCACTGTGACCACAGGCCAGCACGACACCTGCCCCCTTCACTTTTTCTTTGTTGGATAAATGTAAGCCCTGCACTTCCTGATGATGCAGGTCGAGGGCTTCCACACGCGTATTGAAGCGGAGTTGAGCCCCGCGAGCGATCAGATCCTCACACATATTTCGGATGACTTCGCGAATGAGGTTAGAACCCACGTGGGGATTATAGACATACTCGATCTCTGGCGGCGCACCATAAGAAACCAGGGTGCTCATAATGCGAGGAATGAGCGGATTTTTGATTCGCGTGATGAGCTTGCCATCGCTGAAGGTGCCTGCCCCCCCTTCGCCATGACAGACATTGCTGTCGGGGTCCAGAACCCCTTGGCGCCAATAGCGGCTGATCTTGAGCATTCGGGCGTGAGTGCGTTCACCGCGTTCAAACAAGATGGGTTTGATGCCGTGTTCCAAAAAAGTGAAGGCCGCAAATAAACCTGCAGGACCTGATCCTATAATAAGGGGAGGTTCACCCTGGTAATCTAATTTTGGAAAAGGTTCAAAACCGCCTCGGACCTTCTCCCCCTTAAAATAAACTTGCAGGCTAAAAACCCAATAAAGACGCGGTTTAGCGCGAGCATCCAGAGAACGTTTTAAAATACGAATTTCTGAAATGTCTGCTTCAGACACGCTAAAGTGTGCCGCCAGCATGCGTTTTAAGTCCGGATTTTTTTGATAGGGAAGGCGAAGGTTTTGAATCAGCTTCATAAAATCGTATTAGACCTTGAACATTTTTTTGTTCTATATCAAAGCAAAATCATCAATGAGAAGAAATGATTTTCATTGATTTCACGCTGGGAGGGTAAAAATGAAAATCCTCGTTTATGACATCCATAAATTTGAGCGAGCTCTCTTAGAACAAACCTTGGGCAAAAATCACCCAGTTGAGTATGTCGAACTAAAGTTGAACGAACACAGCGTAAATCTTGCCAGAAATTTTCAAGCGGTGATCGTCTTTATTCACGATACGGTAAGCGCCCCTGTGCTTGAGTCTTTAAAACAAAATGGCATTCGCTTTCTGATCACAAGGTCTGCAGGTTTTAATCACATCGATTTGGAAGCCGCAAAACGTTCAGAAATACGCATAGCTAATGTCCCCCACTATTCTCCTTATGCCGTGGCCGAGCATACCCTGGCCTTGATGCTGGCACTCAACCGCAAAATCATTCGTGCCCATCATCGACTCATGGACCTTAATTTTTCCTTAAATGGCCTGGTGGGATTTGACATGCACGGCAAAACCGTCGGTATTGTCGGTCTGGGAAAGATAGGCAAAGTCGTCGCAAAAATTTTGTCCGGTTTTGGATGTAAACTTTTAACTTATGATATCAAACCCGATGAAAACTTTAATAAAACCTATGACATCCTTTTCACTCCTCTCGATGAAATTTACAAACAGGCGGATATTCTCACACTGCATGTCCCCCTGAATTTGCAAACCCGTTACCTCATCAATCAGGAAAGCCTGGTAAAAATGAAAAAAGGGGTCATGCTCATCAACACCAGTCGGGGGGCCTTGATCAACACTCGCGATGCAATCACTGCCCTGAAATCAGGGCAGATCGGATATTTGGGTTTGGATGTGTACGAAGAAGAAAACGAACTTTTCTTTGAAGACCATTCCGAAGATATTCTTCAAGATGATAAAATTGCTCGTCTCATGAGCTTTCCTAATGTTCTCATCACCAGCCATCAAGCCTTTCTCACTCAAGAGGCTCTCGAAAATATTGCAAAAACGACAGCAGAAAATCTGGATTGCTTCGAGAAAAACAAGAAGTGTGAAAATGAATTAACCTGACTTTGCAAATCGGATCCGATCCGCTGCAAAACTTGCTTAAATCTGTTAATACCTGTCCTGTTCACCCACGGCAAAGCTCCTATTTTCTTCGTTTTCCAGCATTCTACTCTTTAAAACAAAGTCCTCTTCGTGTTACTCTTAAAAACGCAAAACAGGAGTTTCACATGAAAAGAATTCTCTCTTTAATTTTAGGCTTTTTTAGCCTTCTTTTTATTCCCGGCAATCTTCAAGCTCAAAGCACTCCACAGAAACAACTGCTCATTCAATTTAATCCAGACCTAGTCCATACTCGTGAAGCCGGAGTTAATGCCTTAAAAATGCTTGCCACTGCAGCCCGGATCAACACTTCGAATATTCAATACATCGACTTCATTCAATACCACCTGCTGACTCTCACCGATCCAGAGGTGAATGCTGCAGAGGCATTGCTGCAACTAAAGCGAGCAGACACCTCGCATCTGATTTTAAACAGCGAAGTAAATGCCGCCGTACAAGCCCATCTCAGTCCTAATGATCCTGGGTTTAGCAGCCAGTGGGCACTTGCGGGCGGCTCTGCCAATATTGGGGCCCTGGCCGCCTGGGATATTAATCACTCTGCCAAAAATGTTCCCATCGCCATTATCGATTCGGGAATTGACCCAAGCAATACAGATGAAATTAGAGACAATCTTACCTATTACTACGATTTTATTTCCAACAGCCCAGTCGAGGTCGATGGTTATACCCATGGCACCAAAGTGTTTGGGATTATCGCCGCAGCAGGCAACAACCAGCATGGCATTGCAGGCCTGGCTTGGGAGGCGCAAGTGATGTCGCTTCGAGTTTTAGATAACGACGGCAATTCTACTATTGCCATCACTTTACCGGCGATTGACGCTGCCATTCAACACCATGCCAAAATCATTAACATCAGCTGGGGTGCCAGTACGGCAGCTCCCTCTAGCGCCTTGGAGCAGGCGTTAAGACAGGCTAGAGATGCGGGAATTCTCGTGGTCTGCAGCGCAGGCAACCTGGGGGGAGACAATGATTTGGACAACAGAAATTATCCCTCCAGTTATAATCTAGACAATATCATTGCCGTTGCCGCCAGTGATAATAGCGATAGCCTTGCCTCATTTGGTAGTTATGGTAGCAATTACGGAGCCCACACGGTCCACCTTGCCGCACCGGGAAAGCACATCTACAGCCTCTCTCGAGGAAGCTATGAATATGGAGATGGAACTTCTTTTGCAGCTCCCTATGTAACCGCTACTGCAGCACTCCTCTGGGGCCTCAAACCCGATTTGACTTATCAGCAAGTCAAGCAGCTCATTTTAGATAACGTGGATGTGATCGCTGCTTTTCAGGGAAAAACCACTACTGGCGGCAGACTAAATGTACAAAAGGCTTTGCAAGCAGCTCGAGGGGTAGCTCCAGCAGCTCCAACCTCATCCCCTACCGTCACCCCCCCTACAAGTACAACGGGGGATGGGCAAAGCCCAGTGGTAGATGGAGCGCAGGTCACCCCTACAAGCGCCCCTCCAGCACCCACTCCAGAACCTGGCTCCAGTGGAGGATCTGGCGGGGGATGCAGTTTGGAGGCAACAGGATCTCATGCAAACAATGTTTATTATCTGATAGGGCTTGTGATTTTTATTTTCATTCAGAGCATTCCCCTCTCCCCTTGCGGGAGAGGGTAGGGTGAGGGGTGTCTCTGATTTCACTCAATATCACCCTCCCTCTAACTCCCTCCCCTCAAGGGAGGGAGGACTTTGATGGAGTTCTCATTCTTAAAATCTGCAGAACTCAAGACTTCATTTAGGCTTTCGCCAAACTGTAATCGCGTTCCCTCGCGGATAGGCCCATTGTTCGGATAAAGTTCCAAGAATGGGAGCAACATTATCCGAAAAGAAGACCTTGTTGAAACCAAGATCCTCCCGGTTGACAGGAAAAGGATAAAACTCCACAAACACCCCGCCCGATTTGAGCAAGGTTCTGAGAGAAGTATGATCTTCACCCTTCTGTGGTGTCATGTTCAAATAATCGATACGATCTATTGCGGCTTCAAATCTTCTGGCACTTTCAGCATTTCTGATATCCATCGATTCAAAACGAATAGTCACCTTGTTTTGCCCAGAAATTCTTTCCAACTCCCTTTGATAGAGCGCATAAATTCTTTTGATATTTTCAGAATAATCGATCAATAGCAAATCGTAGCGGCCTAAGCGGGCATAACGTTCTATGGTTTTCAAATCTTGCCCAACACCCACCAGCATCAAAAGTGGCTTTTGGTTACTGGCAACCTGAGTTTCTCTTGGAATCTTTCGCTCCAATTCTTCTAAACTCACACTCAGGGAGGGACGTCTCAAATTTGCAACGCAGGCCTCGCCAAAATCCCTTTCGACCTGCCTTGGAAACTGCGGAAATAATTGTCGGGCAAAAAAAGTAAAAAATTTATGATAAAGCACAGAGGTAGGCCCCACAAAAAAATCTCCCTCAATTTTTTTGTAGCAATCCCTTTCAAGCAATATTCGCCAATAGCTGCCTTCTATCCTGTCTTGTAGAAGAGGTGCTGCTTCCGCAGCTGGGGCTAATCTGTCCGCCACACCAAACTCTTTTTTTAATTGGCCAATTTTTTGATGCAGAGCCGCTATTTCACTCCACAATATTTCTTTCTCTCCGGGCTCGAAGGCTTTGTAATCGTTTTGAAAATTTTCCTCGTAAGATTCTGCTAAAAAATAAATCACTCGTTCTCTAAACACTCTTAAATGATGTTCCTCGGCCGCCACATCCCCGATCGGATGCGTAAAAATCACATAAGCCATATATTGAGCCATATTTCTCGAGGCCTTTTCCAAGGCTTCAAAATATTCCTTTTCACTATTTCTATATTCTTCAAAAACACTTTCCAGTGCAGCTTCCTCTAAATGCTGCAAACTGCGTTCTGCAAAACCCATTTCTGCCAGCGCACGCAACTCCAGATAATTCACCCACGCCATGCATTCCAGTTCTCCTAGACCTAGCCTTTGAGCTAAAGAATATCCCTGTATCAATAAGAGCAATCGTTTGGGATGGCGCTGATAAAGAGATCCAGGATTCGCACCGCGAGGATAAATATTTTTCAATTCACTCAAGCCCTCATATTGAGACCAATAGACCAGTGGATCTTCTTGCGATAAACCTCTTTGAATGAGTTCAAGCTGTTCGTCTAAAGAAAGGGAATGCGAAACAGCTTGCGCACCTAGTTCCTGTAAATCTTTTAAAGTTTCTCCTACAACATACTCTACCCTGCTTCCAGCGCCCACCCAGACAGGGTTTCCCTTTGCGTGATTTGCAGCTGCCATAAAGCGATGATCGTCCTCACCGCTAAAGTCTTGCCCCACCACTTTTGAAAGTTCTAACGGGAGGACAGTGTCATTCGCCGCCATTTGAACAGGATCTAAAAATAAGGGCATCGCATTATCATTGGCCACTTCAGGGTTTTCAAAAATGTCGTTCCAGGAATTGTTGTGTTGAGAAGTTTCAATTTGTAGATTGATGCGATGCACTCCGTGTCCCCAAAAATCGCCCCCTACTTCGCCTAAGGCATTATTGAGCAAACCCAAGCCTACTAATCCAAAACCTTGTACTTCCAGCCTAAGCATTCTCTTGCACAAAGAGAGTGAGTTGACGAAATATTCCATCGCTACATCAGATGAAAATTTAGTAAAGGCCCAAAGACCTCGCCATAAAAGAGGGGAAGTGGCACGCAAGATTCCAGTAGCCTCCAAATTTGCAGCCCCATAAGCCAATACACTGCAAGCGGTAGAGGCAAGCAAGGCCTCGCCGATTTCTCCGGCCAGTTCTCGTTTAGACAAATGTTGCCCCAAATAAAATTCGTGGCCCAATTGCATGCCCACCTGAAAAAGCGCGTTGGCCGCGCCTCCCAGCACAGCGCCCCAGATTCCATAACGAAGACCCAAACTCGTCGCGCTTAAAGATCCAAAAGTTCCCGCCAGAGAGGCTCCTGCATTAATCAGGGGAAAAGCAAGCTCCCAGCCACTTCGCGCAAACAGAGGAATATTCTGACGTAAAGTTCCCTCTGTTTCATTGAGGGCAGAGGCATATTCGAGTTGTTCTAAAAGGCGTTGGGCCCGGAAATGATAACGGGGATCTTGTGCCAGACTATTGGCCATTTGCCTAATCATCGAAAGGCTAGCATTTGTATTTTGAATTTTTCTAAAGCCCCGAGCTTGCCAATCTTCAGTTCCAAAACTTCGAAGGTGTTGAAGGCTTTGCGATAGGCCCAAACGCAAGCAGGCAAAAGATTCTTGAAAACACTGCATTTGAAAGCCTCCTGTAAAACAATGGAGACCTTCGACGAATAAACTTTTAAGCGAATCCCCCCAGCGAGTTTCTTGATGGAGAAAAACTTCCGCACGCTGAAGCGCTTCTTCTGGATTTTGCCCAAGATTCCTATTCGCTTGAGCTGGGGCTAAACGAGGGCTCGTATGAAGATAAGCGCCCTCTCCCAAAGACCAGCCTCTAGAAGACAAATGGGTTTGTAGGGATAAAACCATAGTGAAACTAACCTATCGACGGCTTTCAAGAAATGTTGCTAAGAAAAAATTAATTTTCTCTAAAATTTCACCCACCGCCTGAGGATGAAACCAGACAATTTCAGGATCAGCCCTAAACCAGGTCATTTGCCGCTTGGCGTAGTGGCGGGTTTCTTTTTGAATTTGCTTAATCGCCTGCTCCAAAGAAATTTTCCCCTCTAAATGCAGGGCTAAAGTTTTATAACCCAAGGCTTGGGTTTTGGAATACAGAAGATCGTAACCTTTAGTTAATAGCCCTTGCACCTCGGTCAACCAACCCGCCTCCAACATTTTTATCACCCGCGCATTGATACGGGCATAAAGCTCTTCCAAAGGCAGACGCAGTCCTATTTTTAAGGTCTCATAGCGCTTCTCTCTGAACTGATGGGCGCTGGAAAGCGCACTGGGCTTCTGTCCGCTCAGATGATGCAACTCCAGGGCGCGAATAATACGCAGGGCATCGTGGGGATGAATTTGCGCTGCACGAAAGGCGTCGATCGTTTGCAATTCCTGATATAAATTTTGCAGTCCTTCTTGTTCTATTCTTTCTTCCAGCGCTTTTCGAAAGCCCACATCCCGCTTGGGGGCCTCCATCAATCCATAAACCAGGGCCTTTAAATACAAACCACTGCCACCACAGATCAGTGGAATCTTATTTTTTGAACGCACCGCTGCAATGGCCTCATCTGCCAGTTTTACGAAAGAAACGGCATCAAACACTTCATTGAAACAAACGACATCCAACAGATGATGGGGAACCCGCTCCTGTTCTTCGGACGAGGGTTTTGCAGTACCAATGTTAAAATCTTTCAACACTGTTTGAGAATCGGCCCCAATAATTTCGGCACCCATTTTTTCAGCGACTTCGAGAGAGAGCGCGGTTTTACCGATGCCGGTAGGACCACAGAGGATGAGGAGTTTTTGCATATTTTAACCTTTACCCCCAGAATTTCTCCCCCTTATTAAGGGGGGTTGGGGGGATTACAGCACCCTCTTAAACCACTTCTCAATCTCCGCATAAGACACCTGCACCATCAGCGGACGCCCGTGGGGACAGTGATAGAGCACCGCTTCGGCATCGAGTTGAGAAATCAGGGCCTGCATTTCTTCCCTCGCCAGCTTATCCCCTGCCCGCACCTGCCGGTGACAGGCCATGGTTGCAAAGAGATGATCCAGCTTTTCTTCCAGCCTTCGACTTTGAGGAAAATTTTTCAGATCTTCCAAAATATTTTCAATCAACTTTTTAACCTCCAGCTTTCCCAAAATTTCTGGCACGGCCTTCACGAGCAGGCAATCTCTACCAAATTCTTCAACCCTCAAACCCAGCTCTTCAAATTTTTCCTGATAAGGGCGAATCAGCTCCAGCTCAGATTCTTTCAGGTTTAGCTGTTCGGGCACCAGAAGATTCTGGCTTTTGAGCTCTCGTTTTTCGTAAGATTTTTTGATCTGTTCATACCCCAAACGCTCGTGGGCGGCGTGTTGATCAATGAGGACGAGATGATGTTCGGACTCGCATAAAATGTAGGTGAGCTTGAGTTGGCCGATGATTTTGAGCGAGGCGAAGGGGAGCACGCCGGCTTTTGCTACTTGCTCCCCCACTCCCCGTCCCAGTCCCCTCTCCCCTTGGGGGAGAGGGTTAGGGTGAGGGGTCAAACACTCGAGTTCACTTTGTGCTTTTCGTTGGGAAGAAAGAGAATCGAAATTTTCTTTTTTCCAATTGGAAACACCCCCCCACCCCCCCTTATTAAGGGGGGATTCAGGGGGGATAAAGGAATCTACTGGCAACTGCTTCTCCACCCACGGCGCCTTCACCAACTCCGCGTGAATTGCCTCCGAAATAAAATGGTGCACAAACTGCGTCTTCACAAAACGCACTTCGCGTTTGGTAGGATGCACATTCACATCCACCTCGGAAGCAGGCAGATTCAGAAATAAAACCACCAGCGGATACTGATGTTGCATCAGTAAATTGCGATAGCCGGTCGATACCGCATGATTCAGTAAACGGTCTTTTACCCAACGCCCATTCACAAACACATACAGGCCGCGCGCCTGTGATTTGGAAAGATTGGGATGCGCAATGTAGCCTTGCAGACTGTAATCGCCCTGTTCCTGCAACAAGGGATAAAATCCGCTAAAAACCTCTTTCCCCCACACCTCGAGCATTCGATCTTGCAGCCCTTTTTGAACATATCGAATTTTTTCTTTATCCTGATGACGTACCACCCATTGCACTTCGGGATGAGCCAAGGCCATCGCGGTGATGAATTCTTCGATATGGTTCCATTCTGTTTCACTCGATTTGAGAAATTTCAGTCGTGCCGGGGTGTTATAAAAAAGTTCGCTGATTTCTATCGTGGTCCCAAAAGGATGCCCCACTTCGCGTTCGTGAATCGATTTACCCCCTTCCAGATAAAGCTCGTAGGCAAAAGAGTTTTCTTCTCGAGAGCGGCTTTGTAAGCAGAATTTTGAGATGGCCGCCAGGGAAGGCAGGGCCTCTCCCCGAAAACCCAGGGTAGAAATAGCAAAAAGATCTTCAAGACTTTTTACTTTGGAGGTTGCATGCCTTTGCAAGGCCAGCCGCATTTCGCTGGGATTCATACCCATGCCATCGTCCTGAACCCGGATGAGCTTCTTCCCCCCCTCTTCCAGAAAAACCTCAATTCGCGTGGCCCCGGCGTCTACACTATTTTCGACCAGTTCTTTGACGACTGACAAAGGCCGCTCGACCACTTCGCCCGCCGCAATTTTTTCGGCTATCTCGGGAGGGAGCTGTATAATTTTGGAAGACATTGGGAATTACTCCACATTCTGTGAACTACTCGTTGTGATAACCCTATCTCCTATTCGCGGACTTCGGCTTGTCTTTTTTCAGATGAAAAAAAAACACGCAATCTTTCTTTTTTAAACTTCTTTTCTAAAGAGTAATGAATCTAACAGTAGTAAAATTATTACTTGTGAAAAGAATTTGGGATGATATCTGTGCGCGCCTATGAAAAAAATTATTTATTTATTCATTGGAATTTTCTCACTCCAACAATTCTTCCCTTGCTTGTTGAAGGCGGAAGAAAGTCAAGATCAAGCTTATGCAGAGCGATCTCAATCAGGCTCCCGTTTCTTTTTTTCGGACCTGCCCAAGCATTTGGCTTATGACATGAAAGAAAGTTTTTGGGGATGGGGAGGATTGGCATTTCTTTTGGGAACGGGCCTTTCGGTGGGCTTGACCAAGACCGATCATAATCTTCAATCCAAATTTCAACCCAATGATTTATTAGGCTCCAAGGCCAATACGGTCCTCAGCACTGCAGGTTCACCCTACGTTTGGGGTGGGGCAAGTTTGGTTGTGACCGCTGTGGGCGCTGGAATTCATGATGAAAAACTTCTCACTACAGGAGAAAGTCTGCTTGAAACTTTTTTTTGGACTCAAAGTTTGAGCCTGGGTTTAAAATACGCGGTGGGAAGGGACAGACCCAATGGGGATTCCCGGGGTTTTCCTTCTGCACATACGAGCGCAAGTTTTGGTTCGGCCGCTGTCTTACAATCAATGTATGGGTATAAGGCGGGGATCCCCGCCTATCTATTTTCAAGTTTGGTGGCAGTCTCTCGCGTAGACTCTTATCATCACTTTTTGTCGGATGTATTAATGGGAGCAACGCTGGGAACCGTCATCGGATATGGAACTGCGAAGTAT
The DNA here is from genome assembly GCA_015233135.1 of Deltaproteobacteria bacterium. Classification (NCBI taxonomy): domain Bacteria; kingdom Pseudomonadati; phylum Myxococcota; class Myxococcia; species Deltaproteobacteria bacterium. The sequence goes on along the minus strand of JADFYH010000003.1, from coordinate 96,255 downwards.
CATAAAAAACTTCACAACTTCAGCTTAACCCCTCAAATTTCTCCCAATGAATATGGAATGCTCTTCCAAAGCAGTTTTTAAGAAAGAGTTTTTCCGAAAACTTCTTCATCTCCCTGCGCTGTTTTTTCTTCTCTTAGGAAACTTCTATCTCAAGACCTCTGTGGTTTTACTGCTACTGCTTCTCTTGATTTATTCGGCCGAATATCTGATGAGAAGGATTTTTCAAAAGGAAACCCCATTTTTGACGGATCTCATCACAAGACTTCGTCGATCTCCCCAGTTTGATTTTGGCCCCTTTTTTTTGGCCCTCAGCCTTATTTTGCTGCTTCTTTTTCTCCCGATGATTTCGGCCCTGTGTGGAACCCTGCTGATCGTAGTCAGTGATGCCGCGGCCGCGTGGGCGGGCCTGAGCTTTGGAACACATAAGATTTTTTATTCCCAAAAGAAATCTTATGTGGGCTCGTTTACCTTTTTCGTTTCGGCCTTTCTCTGCCTGATTTTTCTCATCGGCTTCTACCCAGCCCTCGCACTTTCTCTCTTTGGATGCCTTCTGGAATCTCTGCCTGTTGGACAGCTTGACAACTTATTGGTCCCCTTAGGGGTGGCCTTATTCCATTGTTTATTATTCTACCAGGCTTGAGGCGCATTTTTTAATCGTTCATAGATGCTCAACGTGGTGGAACTTGTAGGCTTGGCCAGACTGGACTCCGGCAAAGACTCCGCCTGGCTTTCTGCAGGGAGCGAAGCGGGCCGCGTATCAGGAACTGTGGTCGGAAGAGAAGGAAGCTTACTCAAATCGATGGAAGCCGAGGTGGGAGGAAGCACTAAAGGCACAGGTCTATAGGCCTGCTGCTCGGACATTTGTTTTTGATCCGAGCAGTGAATTAAAAAAAAGGCCAAACACAACGCTATGTAAACAAGAGTTTGTTTTGTTTTATATTTTTTACAGTTCATAGAAAAAAATCGTTATGGAGTTGCCGGATGGGGTGGAGTGGGTGTGGTCAGGGTCGGGATAGCTGCCGGGGGAGGAGGAGGGGGTGGGGGTGAAATGTTTGAAGGAACTGAAGAAGGCATGGAACCCGGCACAGCTGGCGTACTGGGGGGCATATTTAAACCAGAAGGAGGGGGCGGTGGAATAACAGGGGCTGCCGGGACAACACTTCCTTGAATTTTAGGAAAATCTTGGGAAACAGGCGCCTTGGTGGGAGCGACAGCTCCTTCAGAATTAATTCCTTCCTCGGGAACCTCTTTCTTTTTACAGGCAGGACTTGTGAATGCGAGGATAGCGCCAAGAGTAAACACAGCAAGAGTCTTTTTAAACATTCAAGCTCTCCTTATCCAGAGGTTGCTTACAAAAAACGGAGTCAAGGCTATCGTTTAAAAAAAATAAGAGTCAAGATTTTTCCTTTTTTTTATCCTTACGCTGCACAAGAGCGCTTGATCTTCCAAAGACACTGTGACAGAGACTTCCACTCTCTTAAAAACAAGGAAAGGATTTTTGTAAATTTATGACGTCTGAAAAACAAAAGCCAAAAAGATCTTTTTTTGTTCGTCTCTCACTTTTTTTCTTCAAGTTTTTTCTACTCCTTTTTATTCTGGGTGTAACCTTCGCCATTGGAGCCTATCAGTTTTTCTCTCGCGATCTTCCTAAAATGGATAGGATTGAAGATTACAATCCTCCCTTGGTCTCTGAAGTATTTGATTCGGAGGGATTTAAAATTGGTGAATTCTGGAGCGAATGCCGTTTTCTCACTCCCATCAAGGAAGTTCCCGACCGCGTGATCAAGGGGTTTTTAGCCAGTGAAGATGAACGTTTTTTTGAACACCATGGATTAGATCCCATGGGAATACTACGTGCGTTCATCACCAACCTTAAGGCAGGTCATGTAGTTCAGGGAGGGTCCACCATTACCCAACAGGTGACCAAGGCCTTGGTTCTCTCACCGGAGAGAACTTATGACCGAAAAATAAAAGAGGCCATTCTGGCCACAAAGATTGAAAGCAAATTTTCGAAGGATCAAATACTGTTCTTATACCTCAACCAGATCTTTTTAGGAAATCGCGCCTATGGAATTGCTGCTGCCGCCCGCAATTATTTTCACAAAACTTTAAAGGAACTCAATGTCGCTGAAGTAGCCATGATTGCAGGGCTCTCAAAATCTCCTTCGGGATTCAATCCGCTGGTAAACCCGGAGCGAGCAAAAACCCGCCAATGGTATGTCATCGACCGCATGCTGGAATTGGGCTTTATTTCCAAGCAGGAGGCCGCGGAGGCAAAAAACTATAAATTGAACCTGTACCGCGCGGGAACTGACAAAGATTTCAATCTGCAATACGCCCCCTATTTTGTAGAACATGTCCGCCGCGCACTGACCGACAAATATGGCAATGATGCCCTCTACAAAAGTGGATGGAAAATCTATACCACAACCAACTTAGACATGCAGAGGGCTGCGCAAAATGCGGTGGATCGTGGGGTGAGAGAAGTCGATCATCGTCACGGATTCCGCGGCGCCTCACAGCACTTGGGAAATGATCTTGAAGCGATCAACCAGTTCAATGAAGCAAACCATATTAAGTTAGTAGAAGCAGCAGGCTTGGGAGATCAGCAAACTCGAAAAAGAGATCAACTGCTTCAACTCAAAACCCCCATTGAAGCAGGAAAATATTACGATGCGGTGATTCTCTCTGGATCCAGGACAAAAGGTTTTGAAGTGATGGTGGGCAATGAAAAAGGAAACATTGTCTCCGAAGGCACAAACTGGGCGGGGGCTGCCGATCAACTCAAGCCAGGGGATGTGGTGCAGGTAAAATTGTACAATAAGCCCGAAGTAAAAAACAAAGACGATCAAAAAGTAAAAGCTGCAAAAAAAGGTGAAGCAAAAAAAGAAATGGTTAAAAGCGAAACCAGAAGCAGTGAAGAAGTTTCCAGCGCCCTTCTTTTTTCTCTCGACCAGGAACCCGATCTGGAAGGCGCACTTTTTTCTTATGAGCCCTACAGCGGCGAAATTAAGGCCATTGTCGGCGGGGTAAGTTATTTAAAGAGTGAATTCAATCGTGCCACCCAGGCCGTTCGTCAACCGGGTTCCTCGGTGAAGCCCCTTATCTATTCTGCCGCATTGGACAAGGGATATACACCCAATACGGTCATCCAGGATTCCCCTTTGATGTTCGAAGAATCCCCCGGAAAATTTTGGACTCCCAAGAATTATGGAGGAGGATATTCGGGGGCCACCACCTTCCGTTCCGCTTTGGTGCATTCCAAGAACGTGGTGACTGTACGTATCACCATGGACATTGGCACCCACTATATCACAGCCTATATGCGTAAATTGGGACTCAGTACTCCCGTTTTCAAATATTACTCGATGGCCTTGGGTGCGAACGATGTTTATCTTTCCGAGATGGCACGGGCTTACGGCACTTTTGCTACCGGTGGCATTTTACCCGACTTGTATTTTGTAAGAAAAATTGTGGACCCAAAAAATAAAATTATCGAAGAGCATAAAGATCCTGGAAAAAAATATATTATTACCTGGGATGAAAGCAAACAGCAGAACGCTGGTGCCGCGCTTTCTACCGTTGATTCTCATTCTGCCAAGGGAGAAGAGGGGCAGGGAAAAGCAAGCATCCCTGAGTCTCAACCTGAAACCCAAACCGCTGAGTCTCAAGCCGAATCGGCCCCGGAATCTCAAAGCAAAGCCAAGACTGCAAAGGCAGAATCAAAATCTAAAACAGAGGATAATAAAATTCCCTGGGACGAAATGCAGTTCAGAGACGATTTGGTAAAAAGCGGGGAAGAAGCCATTAGCAAAGATCAGCTGACTTTAAGTGAGTATGAAAAGAAGATTTTGTATGGTAGTTATATTCCCAAAGATCATGTCATCAGTCCCATCACGGCGGTTACCATGGTCTCCATCATGCAGGATATCGTCAAATCCGGTACGGGTACGGCCGTGCTTCCCTTGGGAAAACCTGCCGCCGGGAAAACCGGGACCACCAATGGTTCCACCGATGCCTGGTTCATTGGCTATACACCCACTTTGGTAGCGGGAGTTTGGGTGGGACACGATGAAAAGATCAAATCGATTGGCCATGGAGAAACGGGAGGCCATGTCTCGGCGCCCATTTGGCTCTATTACATGCAAGAGGCTAGCAAAAAATATCCTACTAAAGATTTCAAGGTCCCCTCCTGGATAGATCTTTCTCAGTATCAAAAACCCTTGGAGGCCGTACAGGGGGATGCTGAATCCGCAGATTTTATGGGAACGGTGCCTGGTGGGGTGAACAGCGGGGCAAAATCTTCCAAAGGGAGTGGCGCAGATTTCTTTTCGAATGACCTTTAAAAAGCAGTTATTGAAGAAGATGACCAATAACTATCAACTATTAAACTGAGAACTACTTATGTTTGGAATGGGCTTTGGTGAAATTTTAGTTGTCTTACTCGTTGCCTTGATCTTCTTGGGGCCGGAGAAAATCCCGGAGACGGCAAGTACTTTGGGGAAGTGGTTCTATGAACTCAGGCGATCTTTGGAAGACGTGAAGAATGCATTCGAAAAAGATTTTAAGGACAAGCCCGCAGAAGATAAAAAAGAGCCTCCTAAAAATGCAAATGTAAATAATGAAAACACTCCCGTCGTCCAACTTAAGCAAATAAATCAGGTAAATGAAGAAAACAAAAAATCTGAGAAAGTCCCCTCTCCCTCGAAAGGAGAGGGTCAGGGAGAGGGTGATAACCTTTGACTCACGCTATGAGTAGTTATCAAACATTATGACAAAGCCTCTTCCGCTAAGCCCCCTTGTTCAACATCTGGCTGAGCTTCGTAAAACGCTCATGCGTGCGGCGGTTTCCATTTTAATTGGAACCTCCATCACCCTTTATTTTTCAAAGGAACTTTTTCATTTTTTAACTCTGCCTCTCGAAAAAGTCTTGCCTCAAAACAGTCATTTTATTGCCACCACCCCTTTTGAATCTTACATGGTCTATCTAAAGACCGCCTTTCTGGCGGGAGTGCTCCTTTCGGCCCCCGTTCTGTTTTTTGAAATCTGGCGTTTCATTTCCCCTGCCCTGCACAAGCATGAAAAAAAATTCATCATTCCCCTCGCCCTGCTTTCTGCCTTCTTCTTTGTAGGAGGGGCCTTGTTTGGATATTTTGTCGTTTTTCCCACGGGGTTTCAGTTTGTGGTTGATATCCTGCAAGACACCCCCGTGCTCTTCATGCCCAAAATCAGCGATTACTTTTCATTCAGCTCCATGTTCCTGCTGGCCTTTGGGCTTACTTTTGAACTGCCTATTTTTATTTTATTACTGGGACGCATAGGACTCATCCAATACAGACATCTTCATAAATTTAGAAAGTATGCGGTCATTTTAATTTTTTTAATTGCCGGAATCCTCACCCCCGGCCCGGACATCCTCTCTCAGTTTATGATGGCAGTTCCTCTTTTGATTCTCTATGAATTGGGGGGGCTTTTTATCTTTTTGTTTGGAAAAAAGAAAAAAACCGAAGAAGAAGAACGGACTCCTTAATTTTTCATCTAACTCAAATGCCATAATCTCCTCGCTACATCCGGAATTGTAAAACCCTCTTCCTCAATTCTCTTCACAAAGGATCGCAGAGAAAATTTTTGCCTCTTACTTTTTGCATTAGTCTCCCCAGACCTCCGCTGAAAAAATAATTGTTCGGCAGGAATCACAAAACGAAAGTGACTCCCTTGATCCACGACACTTTTTACCACCAAGGGGCTCCAACCCATTTGCTGCAACACCGTCATTACAGAACTTAAACCATGGCCGTTAGATCCTTCTACCCTCTGCCTCTCTTCACGAAAAGAATGCTCACCCAATCGATGAAGATTCGCCGCTTCAATACCAATTCCCTGATCACTCACAGTCAGCTGCAAGCCTTCGCCTTCTATCCATTGATTATAGATTTCGGCATCGGAACTTCCTCCGTAACGGCCAACATTGGTTAGAAGATTGGTCAACACGTCGGTCAAGAAGCGAAAAGGAGCCTTCCCTTTTTTAAAGGCAAAACTGGAAAGGCTTACAGTGTCTGACAGATGTATCATCGTAACATCCTGCTGCGACGCATAAACAGAATTGGAAAGCGCACAGGAAAGATCTGTAGACCCTCCTTGTCTTAGGGCCTCCAACACTTGACGGGACTCCTGATCCGCACGAGACACCAAAAGCGCATCGATCACATCCCTCAACTCGCTGATCTTCCTATAAATCTTCAAAGAGCTGTGTGAGGTGCAATGAGCCGTTTTCTCTTGGCCTGCCATCGATAGAAACCAGGCAAGAAAATTATTTTTTTGTCTGTATCGTTCTATGTCTTTCTCACAAATTCGTTTAAAATGTAGCAGTTGCTCTTCTTGAGTTCGAGTCAATTCCAGCCCCTTTTCCAGACCTTCCTGAATTTTAAGCAACTGCCCAATACGGGCTCGATTTGACTTTAACACCTGATCAACTTGCTGGTGAAAATCATCCAGCACCCTTAGATAGAGATCTGGAGGCAAATGAAATTGAAGATCCATTCCTAAGTTGGCCTCCCAAAAATCTCCATCCCAGTCGGGACGCTGCCTTCGAATTTGAGTCTCCACGAGCTGTAGAAATTCCTCAACACTTTGATGGGGGCCCCAGGTAAAATGCTCTTGCAAGGGGCTCCTCTCCTGCCCATCTTCCATAAGTCCTTGTCTGAGCAGTTGTTCATAACGAGCTCTGCTAATTCCAAAAAACTGAGGGGGAGTAAAGGGCAAACTGGCGGTCTCTTTAATTCCCAAGGCAACCAAACACTGTTCGGCCATATTTATACCGGACTGCGCCGCATGATGGGTGCGCAAACCCAGTCCCAGCACATGATTGGCAAAAAAGATTCTTCCCGAATTATACATCCCCAGCGTCAAACGCAGAGCCAATTTGACTATCCCCAAGGCATGCCCTGGCTGAGGGGGGGTGCTAAAAGCATGAGCCACACCTTCTCTGGAAACACTTCCATCCCAGGCCCTGTCTGAAACTTTTATCTGTTCCGTTGGATGTCCGTAAACCAGGCGCTGCAACTCGGCTGCAGAAAGTGTTTGATCACCCTCCAATCCATGAAAGATACTAATTTGCTCCCCCTGATTCGCTTTCCAAAAAGCCCAATGTGCGGAGGCTTCTCCGGATTTTGTGCCAAGATTTTCTGTTGTCTGAAGAGTTGCCTTATGCAGGACGGCCGGCCTTAATCCCGAAAGACGCTCCCAGGGAGCTTCTGTTCCAGCAATCTTGAGGGAGGGCCTTTGATTCTGGTCAGGCTGAAAATGCTCCGGTGCAACAGCAACAATCACGGCATCTAGCATTCGTTTTGCTTGACCCGCTACTTCTACTCTCACTTGATTCCCCTCGTGAACAATTTCACGAACCTTGCTATTCAGAACAAAATGCACTCCCCGCTCCTCGAGAAAAGTTTTCAAGCCTTCTACCAGAGCACTAACGCCTCCCCTCACTTCAAAGCGTCTTTTTAAGCCACGATTTTTTGAAAGATTAAAACACAAGGAAAGTGCCGAAATATTACCAGCGCCCTCTTTGATTCTCAAATGCCCAAGCAGGGCCTCTTTCTGATCTTCGCTCAAAGAAAAAAGAGCACTCACCCATTCCTCCGGCGTTTTTCGATCCAGCGTGTCAAAAGATTCATTTTCCAAACTCCGAGCAGCTTCCTCTCTTAGAGTGGTTAAGGCGCTATAAAAAGTGTCTGCATCCAGAGTACGCCCATCCGAAAGCAAATAGGGAACACGGTCATAATCGTCTGCTTCAATCAATTCGATGCGATGTGCCCGCGCAAAATCCAGCAAGGGATTGGCCTCCACATCATCCAGCAATTGCGCCCCTTCGTTTCGACTTGCAGCCTTCCCCCCCCATTCCTGAGCTTGTGCCTCCAGAATAGTGATGTCTACTGCTTCAGCGCCCTGCTCTACCAAATGCAAAGCCGCAAACAAACCTGCCATTCCACCGCCGAGAATGGCCACCTTCTTTTCGGGTGAAGGTCGGGGTTTTTTCTGAGCAGTCACGAACAAGGCCAGGGCCCCACAGCCAAGGGTGAGCAGAATTTGATGCCATGAAAAATGAGCAACCTCATTGAAATGGATTCCACTCAAAAAACTGAATGGAAGAAGAAACGAACAACGTATCGCTGCTCTCCGTTGAGTCGTATCAGGATCAAGAAAAGAAAGCAGTTCTTGGGCTCTTTTCAAACATGCAATTCCATCTTTTCGATTTTCTAATGGATGAAGTTTATTAATTTGTTTTCGAAGGGTTTCTAAATCGATTCTTAAATCTTTAAAAGAGGCCACACCCTTTTCTTGAACATAGGCAAAGGACCTTTCTATAAAAAGGGCATAACAACTCAAAAAATAATTTCTGTGCCCTTCCGTTTGATTCTTTTTAAGTATCAAGGTTAAAAGCTCAGGAGAAATCATTGAAAAAAATGGAAGAGATAATCCTTTCAAAAAATTGGCATAAAGGGACCTGATGTTTTCCAGATCTTCTTCATTTTTCGTACTTTCCAATAAACAAAAAAACTCATCACAAAGGATTGGATATACAAGCTCATTTATCCCAGTCAGCGAAAACTCGTGATAGTTTTGAAAGATTTCTGCAAATAAAACATGCAAAGACAAAAAACCGACCGAACTAGTAGAGCCCTTACCATGATGATGATAGACATATTCATCCTCTTGTACTTGTTTCAAAAGTTCCATGCATAATTCTGACCGATCGGAAATGGCAGGGAAAAGCTCTGGATAATTTCTTAAAATTTCCTTCCTCAAGCGAGGGAAATCCTGGGGATGCCTTAAAACAAAGGCTAATAAAGTGGGATAAATATCCTCGGCGCGTGAGCGAGTTCTAAGTGTTAAAAACAGGTCGCTGAGCGCTTCAGGTAGATCCTCAGAAAGTTCTTCTACAACTGGAGAAGATTCTGAAGTAAGGGGGGCTGAAGTTTCGGAAACCTGGGAATCGTTTAATAATTGTAGATCTCGGTTGTGACGACTCATTCTTCTTCTGCGTAAAAACGAAACCCCCGCTGCAAGCGCTACTGACACACCCGAGACAGCAATTAAAACTCCTCCCAACAATGGAGAGGAATGGACTTGCTCCAAGAGAGGCTTTGCTTCCGCAAGATTTGTAAAGGTCAATAGCAAACCGATAACAGTAAAAAATGTAAACACTGGGACGTTTTCACAGGCAGGAGATAGCCGGGCTATGGTCAGGGCCAGATTTTTTGCAGCAGCAACGCCCCTGCCACGCAAACCTTCTTCTTCCAACAACTCTTCAAAGCTGCCAAGAACCTTGTGATAAAGATATTTCATCACTCTGGAATCCTCGCCTGAATAATGTTCAACAAAACATCGATAGAGTTTTATTTTTTCATCCGCTCTCAGGGGAAGATCCGAAAGCGTTTCAATGAAGGAACAAAGCGTACTAGCGTTTGATTTTAGGGAAAGAAATCTTATTAAAACAGGAAAAATAGGACGTGAAACAACCAGATCACAGAAAGGAATACAGCGAAGCAGCGTATTAAAAACAAGAGGAGATTCATTTACATTAATATAGGCCTGAATATCTGAATGCTGAAACAAGCGTAAGAAAATTCTCCCCACCTGAGGATGTCTGCAATTAAGTCGGGGTAAAATTTTATGGATTAAAGAAAAAACGGCCTCAATGGTCTTTCTGTTTAATGGCGTGGAAGGCTTCAAGAGCAAATCCAGGCTAGCCAAGGCAAGCAAGGCATTTGCACAATGCGCATCGCTTCTTTGTATCTGTTCCAAAAAAGGAGGATGCTCCATCGAAGAGCTTCTATTTTTTACAGGAGCAGATGCCACGTAGTAAGCAAGGCCTTCTTGAGCCTCCGTCTTCCGCATTTCAGAAAGATCCACGGGTTTTCTCACAGCCATCTGCTGTTCAATGGCCGAAATCAAAATAGGTAAATCCTCAGGCCCTGCTTTTGCTGCAGCTTGCAGCAGTAAATCATATTGGTCTACAGTTCGTCTCCCCCTTTCATTCTGCATCACTCGCACATCAGTCACAAAAGTCTCTAATGCCGCTGCATCAAATATCCTCGTCGTGTCTAATTGCCTTTTCATTTCCTCAAAGCTTTTACGCCCTCGAAATGTTAGCACCACGAGTGGGGCAAAAACCAAAGCCAGCAAACTAGTCCATAGGTGAGCAGATGAAGAAACAGCACCAACTACTGATTCGAGATGAAAAGAGTGCCCTGAAAAAAGGGCGTGAAAATCAAAAGAAGGTAAAACAAAATGCGAAAGCCCTAACATAAAAGCGGGGCTGGCTTGAGGAAGCAGAGCGTTATCCTTCTCCTCTGTTTCCAAACTCTCCTGTGCATCCAATAACCAACGCTGCTGCTCTTGTGGGTCATAACGCCTGAGAAGTTCGAACAGCATCTGGGTTGCCAAGTTTTCTGGCACAGAAGGTGGACAAAGTGAATTCAGGCTTCTCTTCAAATGAAGTCCAATCTTCTGGATGGAGATTTGTGAGCCTGTAGAGAGAAAAAGATTTCGTCCCAGGTACTGAATCATCAAATGCCCCGCTGCTTCTTGTCCCAGGCTACTTTGCGGATCTAAGCCCAGCTTTTGAATAGCTTCATGAATTTCTGCGTGCAGGGAAGCATGAAAATATGGCCTTAAACTTTCAGCACTGCCCCCCACTTGCTGGTAGGCCGAAAGAAAGGCTGTAAAAGAAAGAGCCGCGCGATTATTGGCGAGGCCCTCTACGGTGTCTGGCAAATGGAGCTGTCGGTAGAATCCGCCAAAGGCCTCCAAAAGATGGCTTTGCTGTAAATGCAAATCAAAATGAATCCCCCAATGGCCTGCCTGGTGATGCGCAAGTTCTCCAAATCGGTCCCCAAATATTTCTCCGGCGGCATTATTGACAATTCTGTAAAACCAGCTGGGGTCGAGCGAGATAGCCCTCCCAGGGGATGCGGAAGCGGACCGGTTTAACCCCAGGCGGTTTTGGATGTTTCGATTGCCCCCTAAAAATTTCCATCCTTCATCCAAAAACACTTCCGTCAGCACATCAGCCCAGAATTTAAACTGGTTGCCACAGAGGAGTAAGATTCCGGAGCGGAATTCCCTCATTCCCAACTCATTGAGTTTACCTAACTTGCCCAAACCGCTGGCACCCGAGACCAGCCAGGCCGCTCCGTGCCCCATTAATCCACAGGCGGCTCCCGTGACTCCCGATTGTACAAATTGAAACAGGGATTCCGAAAAGCCAGGGGCCTGGGGATTATGAATATTCCACAGGGTTTGTCCTCCCGTCTGAATCATCCCGTTAACCGCCCCCCCTATCAGGGCAGAAGCAATAGGTCTCTTACAGCAGGCACCGACCCAGCCTCCTCCCAAGGCAGCTACCATGCCTAAGGCCGGGCTCAGGAGTTCTCCTCCATGACGAACCCCTACAAGACTATAGCTCCTTAAAATCTGACCCAGTTCCTGCCTGCCCGCCGCATCGGCAATTTCTTGTCGGAGTTCATTTGAAAGCGCAGGCGATTGCTGAGTTTCACCGACAATGGCCGCTGCTACACTCAGGTAAGCTTCATTCCAATCGGACCGCTGCCCTCGCCTTTCCCAGGCTCTCCAGTTTCCCTGCCCCAACTCTTCTATTCCGCAAGTCCAGTCCCAGAGACGATTCAACAAAGGGCTTAAATGCTCGGCAGACAAACCCAACGAGATATTTTTTACTTCTCCCACAAAACCGGATGATTCTCGAACTAAGGCCCTTGCAAATTCCAAAGACAGCCTTTGACTCTGAACTGCACTTAGATGAGGAGCAGAGGCCTCTCGAAGGTAGTGTTGAAAGGCTAAATGGGCCGGCAAAGAACCCAAAAATACTTCCTGAAGAACGGCGTCGTGCTTATAGGCCTCTTCTTTCAGTAATTCCTGAATCACAGCCTCAAGTCTTTTCTCGGGAGCCTGAGAGCACTCTTGGTTTACGCGACTTAAAAAACTTTCTATCCTGGACGTACGAGCCACTTCACTTAATGCAGGTTCTTGCACAGAATAGGCGGTAGATAAGATTACAGAAGAGGTCTCAAGCAGCTGAGGAATGGAGGACGAGGCCCCCAGTTCTAGAGATAGGCGAATTCGGAAAATCATAAGATAAGCTCCCTAAATTCAAACCCTGCAATTTAGGATAATTTCTCAATATTTTAAGATATGGAGGCTTATCGGGGATTCTCAAAAAAAGTTGTGTGAAAATAATAAAAAAAATTAAGGGAGCATCTGAATCACTAATTGCGGATTCTGGAACGCCTTTAACAAGATGTTTTCCTCCCCTTTTTTAAAGGAAGAAGGAGGAAAAATCTGATTACTTGTAATATGATAGCGCCCTGCTGGCATTTTAGATAAATTCATTTGAAAACCGATCAAGGTTTCTCCTTGTTCATTTTCGGGAGGATCTGCCTTGCTCCAATCATCTCGATAAATCATCTCTGCCTTCACCCCTGCCTTAGTTAAGGCAGGATCCCAGTCGGTTTTTACCAAAATAGTGCCTTGTTTGCCCGAGGCCACCCACCAGGACACTTCCTGGCCATTCAGATTTTTCTCTTCTTCGCTCATTTGACCATCAAAAGTAACCGCCTTGGTCTGAGTATTCGTATAAAACTGGGTGCCTTGAAAACTATGACTAAAATCAAGACCCGAAAAACCAATCGAGTTTTCTGCCAAAGATTTTGGACCATCCAAAGGATTAGACATCTCACTAGGAATCAAGATGTTATAGGGATAAAAGAAAAAATCACTTTCAATTTTAGGTGACACTCGAATAGGTCCTAAACTTTTATAAATGATAAGGCGACGGATTATGCGGATGGGGCCTGCCTTATAACCAATTTTTTTAACGGTGACATTCTCTTCAGTGACGGTAACGTCAAAAAATTTCTTAAGGGCCAGTAGAAAACGCACCTTAAATCGGTCGATGATATTCTGATTAGCTGAAGCGATGGAATTTTTTGGGATCAATTCATTTTGAACCAGCGGATATTTTACATCAAAGCGGCTTTCGTAACCCAAGGCATCCACTTTATCTTCGTTGGGCAGGTAAGAAACGTAATTTTTTTTATCTTCCGCAAAATTGGGCATTTTTTCACTGAAGCAAATATAGCTATAACGCCCTTCCAACTGCACTTCAGCCATCTTGTCGCAAGCCTTGCTAGAAGCCTTCTCACCCATGTCTTGAGCCATCCACAAAATTTCTTCATCGGCCTCTAATTTTAAATTGCCAACACTGGATTCCGTCCGCCTTGAAAAAACTTCTCCCAAGGCCCATTTTCTGTTTTTAGAAGCAGGGGAAGAAGCAGGTCCATCCATTTTTTCGTCAATTTGAAAAGGAATTACCTTCCAACCCTGCTTTTCAAAGCGTAAAACCTTCATTTGGCGAACGTCTTGATTTAAAAACTCAGGAATCTCTGCGCCTTTGAGATGGATAATTTTCAGATTTTGATAGGTATTTTGAGAATAAGAGACACTTGAGAGAAGCAAGAACACCATTCCCGCAAACCCGAAAGCCCATTTTAAACTCATAGCGCTAATGAAACTCTTCGCGCAAACGAAGGGGCTCTGCTGCATCAAAATCTTCGACAAGCTTTTTAGATTTTTCACCCAAAGTTTTGGGGACCACAATTTTGGATACTGCATAAAGATCTCCCTTCACAGCATCCCCCGAAACAATGCCCTTACCCTTTAAACGAAACTTTTGTCCAGAGGAAGTGCCTGCAGGGATTTTCAATTCCCCATAGCCCTCCAAAGTGGGAATACGAACGGCTGCACCTAAACAAGCCTCTTTAATACTCAGTGGCAAATCAAAATAAACATCCCCACCTTCACGTCTGAAATAAGGATGCGGCTTCACCTTGATCTCGATGTACAAATCGCCTGCAGAAGCACCTCTGCCGCCAGGTTCTCCTTTTCCACTTAAACGGATCTTCGAACCCGTATCTACAGCAGGAGGAATCTTGACGTTGATCTTCTCCAGTTTTCCGCCGCGCTGAATCGAAATTTTGGAAGTACTACCCTTCACTGCTTCCAGGAAATCCAGTTCCATCGAATATTGCAAATCCTGACCTTTTCGAACCTCAGAAGTATAATAATCTCTATAATTTTTGGATCTACTCCCTGTCTTTCCAAAACCAAACATATCTCCAAACAAATCATTAAGATCCGGACCCGCACTTTGCGTTCTAGCACCTCCAGTACTCCGCCTGAAAAAATCCGCAAAATCCTCGGCACCGCCCGTCCCTTGAGGACCTCCCGACCAGTTATAACTTCTTGAAGCAGCATCAAAATTGGGATTGGCACCCAATTCCCCGTACAGGTCGTACTGCTTTCGTTTCTTTTCGTCGGAAAGGACTTCGTAAGCCTCGCTGGCCAGCTTGAATTTTTCTTCGGCCGCCTTGTCGTTCTTATTCACATCGGGATGATATTTTTTGGCGAGCTTGCGATAAGCCTTTTTAATCTCATCCTGAGAGGCCGATTTGGAAACGCCTAAGGTATCGTAGAAATTTTTTGCCATTACTTATTTGCCCTCTCCATATATTCCTTGGAGAGGGGATCCACCTTGATCATATCCCCTTCATTAATAAACTGGGGGACTTTTATCATTAAACCGGTTTCCAGTTTTGCGGGCTTATAACTGGAGGTAGCGGATTGGCCTTTGATAGAGGGTTCTGTTTCAACCACTTTCAGCACCATGCTTTTAGGTAAATCAATGCCTATGGGCTTTCCTTCGTAAAATTGAACCTCAATCAGGGTATCGGGAAGTAAGAAATAAACCGAATCGCCCAGCTCATTTTTATTGAGCTGCACTTGTTCATAATTTTCTGTATTCATAAAAAAATAGCTGTCACCTTCCTGATACAGATATTGCATTTTCTGATTGTCCAGGGTGACTTTTTCCACTTTATCGAAAGAGGAAAATCGTTGCTCCAGTTGGGTGCTCGTGCGCAGATTTCGCATCTTCACTTGCATAAAGGCACGCAAATTTCCGGGGGTACGATGAATCGATTCCATGACATAATAAACCTGTCCTTCGAATTCGATAATCATCCCCGGACGGATTTGGTTGGCAGTAAGCATAAAAACTCCTTATTAGGTTGAACTGAAACGGTCTCGCCCCTAGCATGAGAAGCATAAACGATGCAACGATCTCCTCTCAAACCCTACAAAAAAAAGTCGTCCTTCCTCAGAAGGGCGTTTATCCCTGTTTTGTCAATCCTGTTACTCGTTTTTTTGCTTCAAATTTTGCTCCCCGCCCATGAAATTTTTCTCCTCACGGTAAAGAATCCTCAAAGCACAAAATTTATTCAAACCTATCTTAAGGGATGTGAGCATCCCTGTTTTTTTGAGCAAGAATGGGTGAATCTGGATAAAATTTCAAAACATCTTCAAGAAGCCGTGCTCATTGGAGAAGATGACACTTTTTTTGAACACGATGGCATCGACACCGATGCCTTGGAATCCGCCTGGGAGGCCAATCTAAAAAAGAAAAGAATTGTCCGCGGGGGCTCCACCATTACGCAACAATTAGTGAAAAATCTATATCTGGATGCCTCTAAAAATCCTCTCCGAAAAATCAAAGAAATCATTTTGGCCCTTTGGATGGAAAAAGTTTTGGAGAAAAAAAGAATTTTGGAAATTTACCTCAACGTCATCGAGTGGGGCAAAGGCATTTATGGAGCCCAGGCCGCAAGCCATTTTTACTTTAAAAAAGATGCCGAAAACTTGAACAGCGAAGAAGCGGCTTATTTGGCTGCGATTATTCCAAACCCCAAATACTTGTCCGATCCCAAAAGACAAAAACGCGCCCAGAGGCGCAAGGCAATATTATTGAGAAGGATGCAGAGTAGGAGTTTTGAGGAGTTGTGAAACTTAAAGCTCCCAAGGTTTGCACAAAATATTTTTTCTGCATTTTATTAAAGGAGGCTCATCACGAAACTGAGTGGGTAAATTTGAGATATTTAAGGGTAGGGAATATGTACGAGTAGCGGATAAGAAAAGGATTGAGTAGGATGAAGAACTTGTATCACAATCAAGAATTAGAAATAGGCAGAAAGGATTCCCCTCTCCCCTTGGGGGAGAGGGTCTGGGTGAGGGGAGAAATAAATGGGTGTACTTGTTGGCATTTCAAAACTACTCAGAAAGGAAAGTACAAATACAGGAAATGATCTTTGGTACTATTTGAGATCCAGGCGTTTAAAGGGGTTGAAATTTAGAAGACAACCTATTCTTGGAGCTTATATTGTGGATTTCGTATGTTTGGAAAAGCGCATTGTGGTTGAGCTAGGTTGAGTCAGATATTGGAAGCAAGTGAATGAACCCCTCACCCTGCCCTCTCCCTCAAGGGGCATAGGTATCTACACATCTTTTGGTATTGCCCCCTCTTAAGCTAAGAGGGGGTTGGGGGAGTTATGGAAAACCGTGCAAATTACAGTATTTTTGAGTTCAGCAAGATCTTCCATAACCCCTCCTAACCTCCCCTTAGCTTAAGGGGAGGAACAGCAGAGTCAATAAAACCCATAGTTTGCTGAGATGTGTAGATACCTATGCTCAAGGGGAGAGGGGAATAAATGAATGAGCAGTTAAAGTATATTATTTTACCCACTCGATAGCGTGAAGCCCCCCTTATTTTTTTACCCCTTCTGTGCTGAAATCACCGTGGTCGGATATACCGCCGACAAGGCACTGGTCTTGCGAAATTTACAGCCAGCCAGCCATTTTTTAAATTCCTTCACCGTAAATACATCGCCCTGAGTACTTTGCAGAATCATCTTTAAACCGAACAGCAATGCAATCTTGTCACCGGTTCTCAAGTCGTTGGCCACATATTCGGCAATCAGCACCCGGCCTTTGGGTCTTAAGGCCTCGTGACATTTTTTGAAGAGCTTCTTTGAATCTTGCTCGCCCAAATGATGGCAAAGATGTCCGATTAAAATAACATCGTAGTGCTCTTTTTTTAAGGAATATTCCAAGACATCTCCGGCCAGGTAATTGTACTGCTTTTCCACTCTAAATTTTTGCACAAACTCTCGGGTTAGAGGCAAGATGCCTTCAAAATCGAGCGCATCTACCTGACTCTGAGCATCGGCCAAGACAAAGGCCAGGCTCCAGGCAGCAGAACCTGCACCGATATCCAACACTTTTAAATTTTTTAAACTTTTCCCCACACCTAGTTTTTTGCTAATGAAAACAGCCGAGGCATAAGAAGTGCTAAAGATATCCCGGGAAGAATCCTGAATTCCCCTCATGCGTTCCTCGCAGCTTTTCATGTTCAAGGAGGGCCCTTTGCGCAAGGCCTCAAGCAAGGGGTGCCAGTTCTCGAAGTTAAAGGCATAACGAAGTAAAACATCCCCAATATACAGAGCCCCACCTTTTACCAAATATTGTTTGGACTCCGAACTCAATTGATAGACATTTTTTGCCTTGTTTAAAATCTTAAGCGCCACCAAGGCATCCAGTAAAATACGCAGGGAACGCGCGGAAATATTCAAGGCGGGGGCCATGCGTTCTACCGTATTCAATTGATTGGCAATGAATTGAAAGAGATTTAGCTCAATGGCAGCAAGCAAGGCCTGAGTGCCTGCAAAACCAGAGTAGACCTCAAATATCTGTTTGGGTTGTACCTCGAAGAGCTTATTTTTTTCATTCACCTGATTATTTTTTTTGAACATTCAAAAACATCCTATGGCTTTTTCAATAAGGCTTTCAACGCTGGGAATCTCACTTTGAACCACAGAGAGAAAGCCAAAATCCTTGGCGGTCTGAGCAGTGGTAGGGCCGATACAAAGACAGGGCCGTTTCAGCAGCATATTTTTCTGTGCTTCGTTCAAAAGGGCAAATAAATTCTTGATGGCAGAGGCAGACGCAAAGAGTAACAAATCCAATTTTCCAAAGTCCAAACCTTGTTGAAGTTTCTGGACTCCTTCTGAACAGGCTTGGGTTTTATAGGCAAAAACCATTGTGAGAAAAATATTTTCTTGCAAAAGTCTCTCCACAAATTCCTCTCGTCCCTCTTGAGCACGCACAAAAAGCACTTTTCCGTGGATCATCTTCCCCAGAATCATCTCCTGAGCCAGACCAGCAGCAGAGCTGTTTTGAGCTACCCTATCGGCCTTCAAATAAAATTTTTCCAAGGCCAAAGCTGTTTTAGGTCCTACACAGGCGATTTTTATTTTTGGAAAAAGTCGAATGTCTGGATGAAGACTCAAAAAATGCTTCATGAAAAATTCGACACCCTGCGCACTGCTAAACACTAACCATTCAAATTGGGACAGATTTTGACTGACTTGATCCAGATCCTCCCAAGAATCCGGTGCACTAAACTCAAGACTTGGGACTTTATACACCTCTGCTCCCAAGGCAGATAAGCCATCAGACAACTCCGATATTTGAGAGGCAGCCCGAGTCACCAAAATTTTTTTTCCAAACAAGGGAAGTTTTTCATACCAACAAAGTTTGGAACGAAGCTTAACCACTTCTCCAATCACCATCACCACGGGAGGCATCAATTTTATTTGCTGCATTTCATCAGCAACTTTTTCTAAAGTAGAAATATAAGTTTTTTGTCTAGGGGTCGTTCCCCAACGAATGATCGCAACGGGGGTGGATCCACGCATACCGCCCTGTAATAATCGGGCACAATTCCCTTGGAGAGTCTTCACTCCCATCACCAAAACTATAGTTTGCATTTTAGCCAAGGCGGGCCAATCGATGGGATAAGGACTATTCTCCTGGGTGTAGCCTGTGACAAAAGCAAGGGTAGAACTCCAATCCCGATGAGTCAGCGGAATCCCTGCATACGCTGGGGCTGCAATAAGTGAAGAAACTCCGGGGACAATTTCAAAAGGAATATTTTCTTGAGCTAAGCGCTCTGCTTCTTCTCCCCCACGGCCAAACAAAAAAGGGTCTCCTCCTTTTAAACGGATGACGCATTTACCTTCCTGAACTGCTTGAACCAGTTGGTCTTCGATATGAGTTTGGGAAGTCTTGTCACCCAAACCGCGCTTGCCCACATACACGCAATTTGCATGTGGAGGGGCATATTCTAAAATTTCTGGATTCACGAGATTATCGTAGAAAACAAGATCGGCTTTAGAAAGAACCTGAGCCCCTTTTAGAGTCAGCAAACCCTTATCTCCCGGCCCAGCGCCGACGAGGTAGATTTTTCCTTTACGACTCATACTTTAAAAAACTCCTCTGCCCCTTGTGCTTTTAATTCATCAACCAACGCTTGGGCCATCAGCAGAGCTTGAACAAGCTCACCTTCTTTTTCTGCTTCCAGATAACGACTTCCATCCTGGTTTGAGACAAAGGCTTTTAGTGACAAGCCATTGCCTTTTAAAAAAGCATGCGCACCCAAAGGCAATTCACACGAGGCCTCAAAATGCCTCATCAAAAGGCGCTCTGCTTCTACACAAACATGGGTTTGAGGATGATCTAAGACTTGCAGAATATTTTGTAATTCGCGGTCACATTCCCGATATTCCAGACCTATGGCCCCTTGACCGGGTGAGGCAATAAAATCTAGTCTTTGGAAATGAGTTTGAAAAAGGCCCAAACGCTTTAGCCCTGCGGCAGCCAACAAGATGGCATCCAAAGCGCCTTCCTTCAACTTGCGCAGGCGCGTATCAATGTTTCCACGAAGATCTACTACTTTCAAATCGGGACGAAGGCGAAGCAATTGAATTTTTCGGCGTAGCGAGCTGCTGCCCACTTTTGCTGCCGGAGGAAGATTCTCTAACTTGCCTTCATTTCTACAAATTAGGACATCGCTCGCATCTTCCCTTTCTAAAATTACCCCCAGTTTCAATCCCTGAGGAAGCAGCGCCGGAACGTCTTTCATACTGTGCACCGCAAAATCCGCTTTCTTCTGCAGCAAGGCCTCTTCAATTTCTTTGACAAATAAGGCCTTGCCCCCCACCTCCCGCAAAGGCCGATCTAAGATAAGATCGCCGGAAGTTTTCAGGGGAAGGATTTCCACTTTTAAACCGGGATGTTTCTGTTCCAACAAACCTTTTACCAGATTGGCTTGGAACAAAGCCAAGGCGGAAGCTCGTGTCGCTAAAATAATGGAATCTCGCACAAAAAATCCTCCAATAAATGGGCTAGTTTATTTTGGTTTTGCTGCGCCACCTCTAACACCCCCTCATGAGAGAGGGTTGAAACAGAATCGTTGCAAACGTTGCTTATACAAGAAATAGCCGCCACTCGACAAGCAAGATACTTGGCCACCAGCACCTCAGGGATAGTCGACATCCCCACCGCATGGGCACCCCAGGCGCGAAAGGCCTTGATTTCAGCAGGCGTTTCATAGCTGGGGCCATTCAGTCCCAAATAAACTCCAGAATGGAGTTTAATCTTCTGTTGCTGCGCAATTTCAAGAAAGTGTTTTTCCCAGTTTTTATCATACAGCTCGTTCAGGGAGATAAAGCGATCTCTTTCGTACATTTGCCCAATCTCACGCAAGGGATTAAAGCCCATGAAGTTGATGTGATCCGACACGTACATCAAATCTCCTACCTGAAATTTTGGATCCAAGGCCCCTGCTACGTTGGTAAATATAAAATTTTGGATCCCCAACTCGTGATATAGCAAAATGGGGAAACAAAGATTTGGGATGCTAAACCCCTCATAATAATGCAAGCGCCCTTCTGCCACACAAAAGGATTTATCACCCAGTAACACATGATGCAAAAAGGGCTTATGCCCTTTCACCGTGGGTTGTGGAAAAAAAGGAATAGTGGAGAAAGGAATACTTTGAAGAATTTTTGTTTTACCGAGAAATGCAGAAGACAAATTTGAGCCAAAAACGATAATACCCGAGGAGCTTACCCTTAGCTTTTTTTTCAGCCAGGCCGCACTTTTTTGCACTTGATGCACGTATTTTGAAGCTTGCATAACGAGTGTTATGCCTTTAGGAAACTCGCTCTGTCAAAAGCAAATATGATTACCCTCAACTCCAAAGCAGAAAAGCGTCTTCAACAAGGCCATCCCTGGATTTTCAGATCGGATCTGAGTATTCCAGAGAATACCCTGGCTGGAGCAGTCTCCCTGCAGAACACTTCTAAAAAATTCCTGGGGCTGGCGCTATACAGTCCCTACTCTCAAATAGCACTGCGAACGCTGTCTGCTAAAAATCAATCGATCGATCTCAATTTTTTTAAGCAAAGAATCACTCAAGCCTGGGAAAGACGAAAACAGTTAAAGCTCCCCTCGAATGCTTATCGCATCGTCTTTGGCGAATCGGATTTCATCCCCTCTTTTATTTTGGATTTTTACAATGGGGCCCTCAGTTTTCAGATTCTAAGTGCCGGCCTCGAAAGCTGTAGAGGCCTTGTTTTACAGGCCGTGGAAGAGATTTTTCATCCGGAAATTCTGGTGGAACGCAATGATGTTTCCGTGAGACGCCTTGAAAATCTGGAGCAGGCCCAAGGGCTGCTGAAGGGCGAAAAATCTTTTATCGAAATAGAAGAAGGCTCGCTTCGTTTTGAAGTAGATCTGCTGGAAGGCCAAAAAACGGGGGCTTTTTTGGATCAGCGCGACAATCGAATGTTGGCCTCTCTGCTGGCTCAGGGTAAAAAAAAGCTGCTCGACGCTTGCGCCTACAATGGTTGGTTTGCCTGCCACATGGCAAAAAAATCTGCGGGAAAGGTGATCGCGCTGGATCAGAGCGAGAAGGCTCTCCAACAAGTGGAACGGAATGCCAGGCTCAATCAACTGAACAACATCGAAGTGCTCTGCCAGAATGTATTTGATTATTTAAAAGAAGCAGATCAACGAAAAGAAAAATTTGATTTGATCAATTTGGACCCGCCTGCCTTTGTAAAATCAAGCTCCCAGCTGACTCAAGCCCTGAAGGGCTATAAAGAAATCAATCTCAGGGCCATGAAGCTTCTGGAAGCAGAAGGAATTTTAATCACCTCCTCTTGTTCCCATCACCTCAGTGAAAATTTATTTATTGAAGTACTGCAGCAAGCTGCGCGAGATGCAAGGCGTCAAGTACAAATTTTATTTAGAGGCCAGCAAGGCCCAGATCATCCTGCCTTACTGGGTTTTCCAGAATCGAAATACCTCAAGTGTTTTGTCCTGAGGGTGATTTGACAACTCCTCTTGTGTGATTTTCTAGGAGATTGTTAAAGTAGGGATTAATTTTAAAATCTTTGCTTAAAAAAGAAATATTAAAATGAAGCACAAAAATTTTTCACCAACGCCAACAAATCCGCCAACACTTCAGTCGCATGTGTTTTAGGGTCCACCTTCAAATAGGCGCGTGCAATTTTCCCCTGGGGATTAATGAGGTAAGAAATTCGTTTGGTGAACAATAATCCCTTGGCCCCATAATCGCTAATGACCTTTTTGTCAGGATCCGAGATCAACAAAAAGGGCAGCTGATATTTGTTCGCAAATTTCTGATGGCTTTTTACTGTATCCGAACTCACCCCAATCACCACCGCGTGTTTTCGTATTTCCGAGAATTCATCCCGAATACTACAAGCTTCCTTGGTACAACCTGGAGTGTCATCCATGGGATAAAAATAGACAAAGACCCACTTTCCCTTAAACTCTTTCAGACTTCGTTTCTTTCCTTCTTGATCGAGGGCTTCAAAATCAGGGGCGTCTTGATTTTTTTCGAGGCTCATCGGTTTTCTCCTTCCAAACTTGATTGTGATACACTTCAAAATATTTTTTGAGCACCGCTTGGGCAATAGGTGCAGCGGCCGCTCCTCCGTGTCCTCCATGTTCTACGACGACTGCCAACGCAATCTCCGGATTTTCTGCCGGTGCATAGGCCACAAACCAGGCGTGATCTTCCGTTTTACGGGACTTCGCCTTTCGGCCCTGCGTGTCATAATTCACCACCTGGGCAGTTCCAGTCTTACCTCCTATCTCTACTCCTGGCAAAGCGATTCGATGGGCCGTTCCGCCGGGGTCTTGCACCACTCCTTTTAAGGCAGACATCAGCGTTTTATAAATTTCTGCAGGAATTTTCAGACCCTCCTCGTTTTTTTTCACTCCCTCTTTCCCCTCCTCATTTTTCACAAGATGAGGCGTGATTTTTTTTCCACCGGAAGCCACGGTCGCCATCATCAGGGCATTCTGTAAAGGGGTCACCAAATCGTAACCCTGTCCAATCGCCATCGATAAAGTTTCGCTGGGATTCCACTCTTCTTTTTTAACCCGTTTTTTCCATTCGCTACTCGGAATTAAACCACTGCGCTCGTAATCCAAATCGATGCCCGTGAGCTGCCCCAAGCCCAATCGTTTGGCATACTCGGCGATTCTATCCACCCCTAATCGTTCTCCGAGTTTGTAAAAATAGACATCGCACGACGACATCAAGGCATGATAAAAATCCACTTGTCCATGCCCCTTGGCATTCCAACAACTAAAGCGCCTGCCTCCACTCATGTAATAACCCGGACAAGAAAATTTTTCTTGAGGAGATATTTTCCCCTCCATCAAACCGGTCAGGGCTGTGACAATCTTAAAAGTAGAACCGGGAGGATAAGCTGCCTGGAGTGTTCGATTGAGCAAGGGCTTCAATTCATCTTCATTAATTTTTTTCCATTCCTTTGCACTTATATTAGACAAAAGTTGATTGGCATTGAAGGAAGGTTTTGAAACCAGGGCCAAGACATCGCCGCTTTTCAGCTCCAGAAGGGCTAGGGCCCCAGACTGATTTCCAAAAGCAGTGTTTGCAGCCTCTTGTAAATCCCTATCCAAAGTCAGCTGCAAGTTTTTTCCTGGCAACGGATTTTCCAACAAAGATTCCTTGGCCATTCCAAAAGCAAGAGCATTCATCTCTCGTCCAAAGGCATCTACCACAGTTTGTTCTTTTCCATCGACTCCCCTTAAAGTGGCCTCATAAAATTTTTCAAGACCTTGCACTCCTAACCAATCCCCCCCTTCATTTCGAACAAAACCCAGGGGATGAGAAAATAGTTCAGACTGAGGATAAGTGCGTAAAGGCTCAATCTTAAGATCTATCGCTGAAAAATCGGCATATTCATTATTTTTTTGGGCCAAATTTTTAAAGATATTTAATTGGGCGGCTTGATCTGAATTCAAATCCTGCATTAAAAGAAGGGCTTTGTATTTGGGAGTTTTTTTATTTTTTTCCAAAATTTGAGAAAAAATTTCCTGGCTTTGCCCCGTAATTTTCGAAATTTTTTCAAAAAGAGCCTGGGTATCTTTTATTTTTTGCGGGGTTAAAAATAAATTAAACGAGGGACGCGTTGTCGCCAGCACCCTCCCCTTGCAGTCCGTCAAGATACCGCGCTGAGCCAGTAGGGGGGTTTCTTTCAAACTGAAATTTTCAGAAATTTTTTGGTACGCAACCCTCTTAAAAAGCTGCAAATAAAGCAAGCGACTGCACACCATCGCAAAAAACAGGACAATGACAAGACCCATGAAGAATATTTTATTGCGAGGGAACATCCACTCACCAATCATTTTTCAGACCAAAACGCCGTCTAAGTCTGTGCTTACGCAATTTGCGCGCTTTAAGAAGATAGAGTTGGCCTTTTCTAGACCCCAAGGAAAAATAACGTTCTTCAAACAAGGCAGCAGGTTCGTGGATTATCCATAAAAACAAAAGACTGGAAAAAAACAAGTTCAAATAAGCGCCCAAGCGGAACTGTTCCACCGTGATTTGATATTCGGGTGAAAGAAATAAAAAAAGCAACTTCGATAAAAAAACAGCAAGAGAACTAAAAACCGCTTCCATAAAAATTTTTCCACCTTGGGAAAATGAAAGAAAGAGGCGTAAAACGACTAAGGTGAAAAATTCTATGAACACCAAAAAATTAGAAGAGCAAAAGACTGCACGAATAAAAAAAATAAAAATCGCCAACCCAAGTATCTTTTCACGCTCCAAATTGAGCAAGGCATAAGTGAAGACAACAAAAGAAACACCCGGGAAAAAAAGAAGGCGGGCAGTGCTTTGCTGTTCAGCAAAGAAAAGAAAAAGCCAGAAGAGAAAGAGGAGGAAGGGGTTTTTCATATATCCTATACATTCACGTATTCCATGTATTGGCTGTAACACATAAACTTGAGTTCCGCAGATTTTAGTAAGAAGCCACTCTGAAAAGTCCTCTCTCCCTTGAGGGGAGAGAGTCAGAGAGAGGGTGATCCTGAGTGCACTAGAAATACCCCTCACCCTAACCCTCTCCCTCAAGGGGAGAGGGGAAATGCTTTATAGATGGGTACTTGCCAAGAATGAGCAAAAAATGATTCTTAAAATCTGCGGAACTCAAGTTTATAATTTAATCCGATCTCTATACTCCTTCTCAAAACCAGTACCCCATCCAAACTAAAAAAATCCACCGCAGGAATCACCTCCGCATTCAAAAAAGAATTCTTTTCATCGCGCAAAACCTTAGAGATTTTTCCTAGAGGGATGCCTGTCGGAAAAAAACCATCGAGGCCCGAAGTTTGCGCCTCATCCCCTTCTTGAATATCCGACGAATTTTGCAAATATTCCAAACGATTCATCGCGAAGTAGCGATCAAAATCCATCTTTTTATGAAAGCCCTTCATTAAACCTTTCTGCACTTTGTTTTTTAGAGAAGCACTCGCCTGAAAATGAGTGTCGGTGACCAACATTACCACCGAGCTGTCTTCATACACCTCGCTCACTATCCCGACCAAACCTTCGGGAACGATGACCGGATCACCGAGGGCAATCGATTGTTTTTTCCCCACATTGATTCGAAGCGTTTGAATAAGATCGCTGGGGTTGCAAGCCAACACCTTTGCCGGAATTTTTTCATAAGTAGAAAAGAGAGAAAAGTTTTGAATTTTATCCCAATTTTTTTGAGTTTGAAGAATACTTTCTAGCTCCATTAAGCGCAGGGATTTACTTTGTAGCTGATCCTTTAGATTTTTATTTTCCTGACAAATATCACCCCAGCAAAAAAACCAGTTTTTAAGAGAAATAAAATGTTCTGAAAAAAAATGACTGCTTTTCAGGAGAGGATTAAAAATGGAAACCAAAAAACGATTTTGAGTTTTTTCCATGGGGACATAAAAACGAGAAAAAGCTAAAAGGAGGAGGATAAAACAAAAACCCCATTTGATTCGCGAAAAACGACTGAACATGCAGTGTCACCATTCTCTAGGCAATTACAGAAGCCTTAATTGACGGTAATTCCCTTCAGCCGATCCAAATCATTCAAAGCTTTACCACTTCCCAGAACCACTGCAGAGAGAGGGTCATCTGCAATGGTCACAGGCAAACCCGTCTCTTCACGAAGCAAGAGGTCCAGATTTTTCAGTAAAGCACCTCCCCCGGTTAGCACAATTCCCCTGTCTACAATATCGGCGGCAAGTTCTGGCGGTATTTTTTCCAGGGCAATCTTCACAGCTTCTACAATGGCATACACAGGTTCGGCAATGGCTTCCCGAATTTCATCACTGTTAATTTCCATCACTCGAGGAACACCCGCCACCAAATCACGCCCTTTGATTTCCATAGTCTTCATCTCAGCACCAGGATAGGCATTCCCAATAGTAATTTTAACCATTTCTGCCGTTCGTTCACCGATCAGTAAATTATATTTTCTTTTGATGTATTGGATAATGGCCTCATCCATGCGATCTCCAGCCACGCGAACGGATTGTGAAAAGACGATACCCGCCAACGAGATCACGGCCACTTCTGTAGTTCCCCCACCGATATCCACCACCATGTTCCCAGTTGCTTCCGTAATCGGCAAACCTGCGCCAATGGCAGCGGCCATGGGTTCCTCAATAAGATAGACTTCCCGAGCACCTGCACATTCGGCGGATTCTCTTACGGCCCGTTTTTCCACCTCCGTAATTCCAAAGGGAACACAAATAATAATGCGAGGACGTACCAGGGTTTTTCGATTGTGTACTTTGCGGATAAAATAGCGCAACATGGCTTCGGTGATTTCAAAATCGGCAATCACTCCGTCTTTAATGGGCCGGATGGCTTCGATATTGCCAGGAGTTCGACCAATCATTTCTTTGGCCTCTCGCCCCACGGCAATCACTTTTTTGGTACCTTTACTATCTTTCAAAACAGCAACCACAGAGGGTTCCGCGCAAACAATCCCTTTTCCTTTCACATAAACAAGGGTATTGGCCGTACCTAAATCGATGGCTAAATCGTTTGAAAAAAAACCTAAAATTGCATTGAATATCAAAGGATTTTCCCCTTTTACAAATGAATGTTACAAACTAATTTTTCGACCTATCACTCTTCTCTCTCGGGCGTCAAACCTTCATTCGGCTTAAATAAAATATTGCTTTTCATTTCTCGAGTGATAATCATTATCCCCCGTGAAATAAAGAAAATTAACACTTAAATACAAGCTCCATTCAAAAGAACTCTATGCTAGATCATTTAAGAAACCACGCTGCTTCCTGGCTTACTAAAACTTTACTGGGACTCATGTCGATAGGCCTTATCTTCTTTTTTGGCTCTTCGGGCTTACGAAGAGCTGAGGGGATTAAAAACAGTCCTAATATCCTAGCAGAGGTCAATGGAGAAAAAATCACCCAGGGCTTATTTGAGATGAATTATGAGAATCAAATGCGGTTCTACGAACAAATTTTCAAAGGGAATATCTCAGAAGAAATGAAAGAGAAAGCCAAACAGGACACCCTCGACCAACTTCTCCGCATTAAACTGTTTGCCCAGGAGGCAAAAAAAATGGGAGTCCGGGTTTCTAAAAGCGAGCTAATAGAAGCCATCACACAAAATCCCAATTTTAGTAAAGACAATGTCTTTGATAAAAACTTTTATCTCAAACAAGTCAAACCCGGTTTTTTCAAACAAACCCAGGTGGACTATGAAGATTATTTGAATGAAATTTTATTGGCCGAAAAATTTGAAGACCTCAACAGGGATTCGGTAAAGGTTTCGGATGAAGAAGTGAAAGAGGAATACAGTCTTAATAAGACAGAGTTGAATCTGGAAAAATACAGTGTGGATTTAAATAAAATTCAATCTCAGGCTGGCACAGAATCAAACCCAGAAAAAGCTAAAGAGCAAAAAACGAAAGAAATAGAACAGGAAGTCTTTTCGACCCTATCTGAAAGTCAACCCAGCAACCCCAAAGACAAGAAAAAAACACCTTCTGCCATCGAAGTTCTTAAGAAAAAATATGAGCTAAAAGATGAAAGTACGGGTTTTTATTCGCTGAGAGAACGCGCCGCCTTGGTAGGCTCCACTGAAATCAAGGACACAAAAGAGCCCTTGCAGTGTATTGTCCAATTAACCCTGGAAAATCCATGGTGCAGGAAGGCCTATCCGATCGAAAATCAGCTCGTTTTCTTCAAACTCGTGGGACGAAAAGACGCGGATATGGAAAAGTTTGACCAAGAAAAAAGCAAACTGGCAGGCGACTTGCTCAATCGAAAGAAAAATCTTGTTTTAAAACAAATCGCCGACAAACTCCTTCAAAAAGCCAAAACAACAACCAACAGCAATTTAATGTAGATGAAATTTATCGATGCGATCTTTGAACAGGGAGGAGAAGTCTACGAAGTGGGCGGTTCTCTCCGTGATCGGTTTTTAAATATCGAAATCAAAGATCAAGATCTGCTGGTTCGAAAACTTCCTCTTCCCAAGCTGATAAACCTGCTCAAAAAATTCGGCCATGTCGAGTTGGTAGGCAGATCTTTTGGGGTACTCAAATTTAAATGCAAGCAAGATCAAAAGAATTACGACATTGCCCTTCCTCGCACCGAACGCTCTACAGGCCTTGGCCATCGTGATTTTGAAGTCACACAAGATCCTGACCTGGCCATTGAAGAAGACCTCAAACGCCGCGATTTCACGCTCAACGCCATGGCAAAAAATCTCCAAACGGGAGAAATACTCGACCCTTTTGAAGGGAAAAAAGATTTAGAAAATAAAATTTTACGCCAGGTATTTGAGCAATCTTTTGTTGAAGATCCCCTTCGAATGCTGAGAGCTGTGCAATTTGCCACACGTTTTTCTTTGCACATCGAAGAAAAAACTTTTCAATCCATTATTAAAAATGCCCCATTACTCGAAACCATTTCCGCCGAACGGATTGTAGAAGAACTGAAAAAACTTTTTTTAAGTAAGCGGCCTGGGCTGGGCTTCGAGTTGTTTTTAAAAACAGGCCTGTTGCCTTATCTGTTTCCGCACCTTCTCACCTCCCCTTTTATTGCGAGTTGGCCACGGCTTATAAAAAGACTCGATATTCTTGAAAAAAATTTCTATTCGCTTTTTGCAATCCTCTTCATTTTCTCCAAAGATCAATCGGACTTGGAGGCTGCAAGGACCTGGCTCAGCAAATATCCACTCAGCCTCATCGGCATCAATCACAAATCATTTTTAAAACTACTGAAACTCTGGCCTCAGCAAATCACGGATGAAAGCAGCAATTACGACATCCGTCTTTTTATTCATCATTTAGGGAGACCCTTAATCAAGCCCTGGCTGAACTTAAAATTTTCTTTTGACGAAGAACTCTCCCTTCAAAATAAGATTTTAGATATTCTGGATGAAGCCCCTCCTTTAGAAATAAAGGATCTCGCTCTTCAAGGAAGAGATCTCTTAAAATTAGGCTTTGAGCCTGGCCCCAAACTTGGTACAATTTTGCAGGGTCTGCTTCAGCTAGTGTTAAGAGATCCTCATAAAAATAAAACTGAAATTTTACGCAAATACTTAAGGGAGGTAACTGGTCAGCGTCCCTGGAAGGGAGGCTGATCGGTTACAAGAGGTCTCATGAACGAAACACCTAAAGACATCATTCAAAAAGCAATTGTTTTGGAAAGTCAGGGCGATGACTTCAGATCCCGTCAAAACTGGGAGGCCGCCTTCGAGGCCTACCAGGCTTCCGAAGAATTCAATCCTAATAATCCTCAAATTTATGACAAACTGATTGAGATGAAATCGGCGCTTACTCAAGAATGGAAAGAAGCCGATTTTACTCAAACCCTTTCCTGGACCATGAAAAAACAGGAATTGGAAAATCCAAATATTAAAAATTTACATGAAACTTTAAGTGTAGAGTACGGGCAAATCAAACAACTCATCGCCCAACTTTTACTCAGCCCTGAAGAATTTAAAGAACTGCTCCTGCACAAGATTAAGGCCCATGGTGAAAAGGCAGTACTCCCCTTGCTGCATACTTTGCTAGAAATTGATGCCATGGCTCGTGAACAGAATGGAGAGTCACTGCTAGACGCCACACTCCCGCCACCGCCTCCCTTTAGTAGTGGAGAAGAGGAATGAAAGTGATTGCGCTGACTGGTGGAATGGCTTCTGGAAAATCCACGGTCGCTAAGATGTTTGAGGCCTTAGGGGCCCAAATTATTGATGCCGATCGGGTCGTGCATACGATTTACGAAACAGACCTGGAACTCAAAAAAAAAGTAGTCTCCCATTTTGGAACCTCGATTCTAAATTCCAAACAAGAAATTGATAGAAAAAAATTGGGAGGTCTTGTCTTTCAAAATCGGGATAAGCGGGTCTGGTTGGAAGCGCTTATTCATCCCGCCGTTCGAAAACAAATTGCCGAGCAAATTGAAAAAGCAAAAAAACAGAGTATCCCTTTAGTAATTGTAGAAGCTGCTCTGATGGTGGAAGCCGCTTACTATAAACAGTTTGAGGGCTTGATTCTAGTGCGTGCGAAGCCTGAACTTCAGAAACAAAGAGCCAAATTACGAGATCAACTTTCGGATGAAGAAATAGAAAAACGTCTTACGGCCCAAACTTTGGATGAAAAAAAAGCTAAAGTATCCAATTGGATTATTGAAAATTCGGGAGATTTGAAGGCAACGCAAAAACAGGTAAAAAGCTTGTTCCCCGTCTTGTGTTCATTAACTTGAAAAAAAATTAGGATTGTTCACCCCTGCCTCACCGGACTCCCCCCCCAATTCGAATGCGCTGGGAGATTCTCTCCTTTCATCACCAGCGAAAGGGCTTCCAGATTGCTATCTTCTCCTACATAGCTATCGTACAAGACTACCGACCGGGCGCCAATGCTGCTGCGGGCTCCTATTTTTACGGGGCCGATTTTCATTACCCGATCTTCAAACAAATGAGTTTGAGGGCCGCTTTCGTCGTTGAGGGCTGCATCATCGCCAATGTTTACCACATCAAATTCGGTGATATCGGTGGTATTGAGCCAGACGCGTTTTCCCGTTCGAACACCAAACAAACGCAGTACCAATGGTAGCCAGGGGGTCCCCTGCAAATATTCCAGCAAAAAAGGAACGGTTAAGGCTTCGTAGGTAGAGGTAATGGCTTCGCTGCACCACACTTTCCAACTCCATAAGGGAACTTGAGCGGGACGATGTTTTCCAATCAACAACCATTTTAAAATAACAGTCACCAGCAGTGAGGGAATTCCCACGAAAAAAAGATAATAGAGAGGAAACTGATAGATCAATCGCCACCAGCTATCCCCCACCAACAAGTCATGCCCATACGCAATAAAGAGTACGCTGAAACTCATCACCGCGCTGGAGGGAATGAGAATGCGGATCAGCTCCACCAGGCCTCGTGCAAGGCGGCGTTTTTTTGTGGGATGGGTCGTGAGTTCAGGGGGAAAAACTTTACTCTCTTGTCTTCGGGGGAGAGGAATGGCGGGAGATCCAAACCAGTTCTTGGCATCTGAAGATTGCAGCTGTTCTGGAGTGGGAGGCACCGAGAGCACGCCCACCAGCATGTTGTCGGGCAGATGATAACCTTGGGGAATGAGGGCGCTGTTGCCCACAAAGCTGTTATTCCCGATGGAAGTTCTACTCAAGGTTAAACGCTGCCCCCGCACATCATCTTCACCCAGCACCACGACATCGGCCACAAAGGCCCCATTTCCAATTTCTAACAAACGATGCGTCACCTGACTGGCGGTAGAAATTTCGGCATTCTTTCCAATTTTTGCCCCTAGGGCACGATACAAAGTCGACACAAAGACCGTGGCATAAGCAGGATGCAGCACAAACAAAGACAAGGTCATGATTTGATCGGAAAACCATTTTTTCAAATAGGTTCTGCTATAGACAGGATAAGTACCGGGTTGCAGACCATGCTGTAGCAGGCGGGTGAAAAAAATCGCCTCCAGGGCAAAGAGAAGGATGTAGCTCAAACTGAGCAAGGGAGTAAGAACCAAATAGGAAAAATCATAATCGGCTGCGTAGTTATCCAGGGCATTCAAGGCAATAATACTGGGCAGTAAAGGAAGCAGAATAGTGAAAGGAAAAATCAAAAGTAAGAGCAAGTACACCTTGCTATATTTTTTGAGGGTGGCCGGGGAAACCTCCAAAGGCTGAGGCAATTCTTCTGGAGATTTTGTGGTCTGATGAATGGCAGGGCTCCCGCCCCAAACTTCGCGGGTTTTGAGCACCGTGTTGGGACGAAGAAAACTCAGATCTTTCAGCTCCCCCCATTCTTCGATGCGACAGCCTCCCGCAATCACCGCGCTGGTGCCTATATAAGCGTGGTCGGCAATATGGATGGCCCGTAATTTTAAAAGCCCTCCTTCTACCACGGCATTGTTCATGACCGCGCCCGAGCTGATGCTGACGTCTTTTCCTATCGTCACCAAATCTTCTGCCGCAATGGTGAAGGCACTGAGTTGCGCATCCGAAGCAATTTTAACCCCCAGTAGTCGCAAATAGATCGCATAAAGTGGAGTGCCATTGATGTATTCAATAGGCGTCAAGCGCTGCATGGTCTTCACAAACCACCAACGAAAATAGTACCCCCCCCAAAGCGGATAATCCCCTGCCCGCACACGCCCAAGCACCAACCATTTGCTGACAATGGTAAGCGATGAAAAAAAAGGAGGGATAAAACAAAAGGAAAAAAGGGCAGTGACAATGCTCCACAGATGACTCGAAGATTCTTGCAGCACATAATAGTATGCGAGATAAGGCAGAAAAATTTGCACCGCGAACAAGGCAAAAATAAAAAGTAAGGCAACGGATTGCCCCAAGCCACACAGGAGATAGCGCCAGGCAGGCACTTTTTGAAAGTCTTGAACCGCAGACTTTGTTTCGGTCTTGGTCTCCCATTTTTCGACAAGGGCTGCCAAAGGACGATTTAAATAGACATCTCGAATAGAGGCTTGCTCCACTCCCGCTTCATTTCTCATCCGGGAAACAAATCCCGCGGCTAAAAGCGAATGCCCACCCAAGTCGTCAAAAAAATCCTGGCTTAAATCCAAACTTCGATTTGGAAAAACCTTCTGCAACACCGCCACGACGCGCTCTCGCAAAGGGGCATTTTTATCCAGGGGCACTTGTGTCTCTTCGGAAAGGTGCAGCAGCGCCTCCGGGGTCGGAAGAACTTTGCGATCTATCTTTCCACTGGCCAGGCGCGGCAAATCATTCAGTTGCACCAAAAGGCTAGGCAGCATGTAGACCGGCAACTCCTTTGCCAGCAAGTTACGCAGTTCAGTTTCTTCAATTTTTTTCTGATTTTCACTCCTTAAATAAGCCACCAGGTGATCGTTACCCTGTTTGTCTTTTTTAACAGCCACGGCAGCGGCCGAGATGCCAGGGAGCTGATTCAATCGCACTTCGATTTCCCCCAGCTCAATGCGATAGCCTCTGAGTTTGATTTGATCGTCAAAACGGCCTTGAATATAAATATTCTGTTCGGCATCCATCAGCGCCGCATCCCCACTGCGATAAATCACTTCCCCCCGCATCGCTGCCAACAACGCCGGTTTTTTTACGAATTTTTCTCGCGTCAAATCCACGAGATTAATATAACCCTGTCCTACTCCCGGGCCAGAAATGACCAATTCTCCGCGTTGGCCATAAGGGAGCGGATTTAACGCTTCATCGACGATTGCCAAATCATAATTGGGTAAAGGTTGGCCGATGGTGATGGCCTCTCCACTTTTGAGGGCCGCAATTGTTGCAGTGACTGTGGTTTCGGTGGGGCCATAGGTATTAAAAAATTGGAGAGGAGGCTTGCCCCAACGCGCAAGTACCGAAGCAGTGCAGGCCTCGCCTCCTGCATTCACCAAGCGCAAAGAAGGAATATGCTCGTCGATCACCGCCAGTAAGCTGGGCACGGCATGCAGCACCGTGATGTTGTTGTTGCTCAAGACCTCACTCAACTCATCAATAGACTTTGCCATCTCTGCATCGGCCACAAAAAGTGTGGCACCTACTAGATAGCTGATCCAGGTTTCTTCACACCACATGTCAAAAGAAACCGAAAAACCCTGATACACTTTGTCTTCACTTCGAAGCCCCAATACGCTTTGTTCTGCTCGAACCAGATGACAAATTTGACTGTGCGTAATGGGGATTCCTTTGGGCTTTCCCGTGCTCCCCGAGGTGTATAAGACATAGGCCCAATCTTGGAACTGAGGACCAATCTCCCCCTTTGAAAAAGGGGGATGAAGGGGGATTTTAGTATTTTCTGGGCCCATTAAAGGAGGAACAGACAACGTGGGACAGTTAAGCTCCAGAGTTTTTGGACTAAAACACGCCGCAGCCTTTACTTCGGATAATACCGTCACTACCCGCTCAGCCGGCATTTCAAAATCAAGAGGCACATACGCCGCTCCCGATTTAACTATAGCCAAAATAATGACATGCAATTCTAAACCCCGAGGCCACCAAACGCCTACACTAGCTCCTCGGCCAATGCCCTGGCTGGCAAGAGAGGCAGCCACGGCATCGCTCCAGCGATCTAACTCTGCATAGCTGAGAGCCTGGTCTCTGCAGATCAGTGCTGTCTTAGAAAGATGCGTCTTGGCGGAGGCACGAAAAAGTTCGGCCAAGGTTTCGTCTTTTAATAAATCGGGACGAAGAGTGCCAAGAAGGATGCTGGAGTTTGAATTCATGGGAAGTCCGCTCTCTTTTTTTGAGTAAGTTCGACGCACGCTTATACCCTTCACGCTTTTGAGAGCAAAGCAAAAAATTAAATAACTCCTTCCACCCTGTTTTCGCTATTGCCATCAAGCTTAGCGGCGTATATAGGGCAGCCGCATTTCACGTTTCGCCTTATACATTTTACGGACAAGAGTTTCACATGCTGCAAATCAACAAACTGACAAAGACTTACGGCTCCCAAATTCTTTTTGAAGATCTCGACCTTCAACTCAGTCGCGGAGAAAGACTGGGTTTGGTGGGTCGAAATGGCCACGGAAAATCCACGTTATTCAGACTTGTTTTGAAAGAAGAATTGCCGGATGAAGGCAGCATCACCTTTCCCCGCAATTACCGTGTAGGCCATCTTGCCCAGCATCTGAATTTTACCCAACCCACGGTGTTGCTAGAAGGGGCACTGGGATTGCCGGTTGGAGAAGAAGATTGTTACTACAAAGTAGAGGCAATTTTGTTTGGGCTGGGCTTCACCCAAGAAGACATGGATCGCAGCCCTTATGAGTTTTCGGGTGGCTATCAAATTCGTCTCAATCTGGCGAAGCTGTTGGTCTCCGAACCCAATCTTCTGCTTTTGGACGAACCCACGAACTATTTGGATATTGTCTCCGTGCGCTGGATCACCCGCTTTTTGAGAAACTGGAAAGATGAGCTCATCCTCATTTCGCATGACCGTGAATTTATGGACAGCGTCACCACACACACGGCCGCCATTCACCGACAAAAATTAAAAAGAGTCACTGGCCCCACCGAAAAACTTTATACCCAAATTGAGCAAGACGAAGAACTCTACGAAAAAAATCGGGTCAACGAGGGCAAAAAACGAAAAGAAATCGAAACCTTCATCAACCGCTTTCGCGCCCAGGCCTCCAAAGCCGCTTCCGTTCAATCGCGTATTCGACAATTAGAAAAAATGGGCAGCAAAGATGCCCTGCAAAATATCGAAAGCCTCGATTTCGATTTTCATTACGCCCCCTTTGCCGCTAAAACAGTGATGGAGGTGAACGATTTATCTTTTCACTACGAAGCAAAAACTCCGCTCATCCAGAATTTAAGTTTTTCTATAAAAAGTGACGATCGCATTGCCATCATCGGGAAAAATGGAAAAGGGAAATCGACTTTGCTGAATGTGCTGGCTGGTGAATTTCAAGCAACGGGGGGCAGCCTCTATTCGCATCCCGAAATGAAACTGGGCTATTTTGGACAAACCAATATCAATCGCCTCGATCTTAAAACAACCGTGGAAGATGAAATTGGTTCCGTCAACTCCAGCCTCAGTCGCACTCAAGTGCGAGGCATTTGCGGGGTGATGATGTTTGAAGGCGATGCCGCTGAAAAGCGTATTGGCGTGCTTTCCGGAGGCGAACGCAGTCGCGTTTTGTTGGGAAAAATTCTGGCGGCTCCTGCCAATTTGCTCTTTCTGGACGAACCCACCAACCATTTGGACATGCAATCGATTGATGCCCTGGTAGACAGCATTAGCAATTTCAAAGGCGCCATGATGATTGTCACTCACAGCGAAATGATTTTGCGAGCCATCGCCACCAAACTGATTGTCTTTCGTGAAGGAGGAGCCGAACTTTTCTTGGGTAACTACGATGAGTTTTTAGAAAAAATAGGTTGGGAAGAGGAAGAGGGTGGAAAGAAGAAAAGACAAAAATGACAACGGACGCCTACCGCTACAACCCACCAGTTAAGTATTATTCCTTCACCCTTGAAAAAACAATTTCAGGTCGCAACTTGCTGCCTTATCTCTCCCAGCAACTCAATCTTGCTACAGAAAATATTCAAAAAGCACTTTTTCATGGAGGATGTTATCTCAACAAAAAAAGACTGAATGAACAAGATCTCAAACATCCATTTAAAGCAAACTCCGAAATCGAACTTTATCTTTTTTCAAGAGAACCAGAAGCCATTCCTATTTCTTCACAGCATATTTTATTGAAAGAGAATGGCCTTTTGGCCGTGAACAAACCCGCCTGGTTACCCGTACAGGGAAGCCGCGCCAGTACTCGTTTTGGCCTGCAGGAACAAGTTCGTGACTTCACGGGCTTGAAAAATTTAAATGCCCTGCATCGTTTGGATAGGCAAACCAGCGGAATCGTTTTATTCGCCTATGATAAAAAAACCGAAGCTTATTTCATGAAACAATTTCATGATCAGAAGATCAAAAAATCTTACCTGGCCCTCGTCTCCCCCGCAGCGGCAGAAAAAGAATGGATTGTAGAAGGGTACCTTCAGCGCGATTTTCGAAAATTGCCCCTCAATGTTTATCGCCTTTATGAAAAGGAACAAAAAAATTCCCGCTGGAGTAAAACGGAGTTTAAAGTTCTAGAAGCAAACGAAAAAGTGACCTTGATTGAGGCCAGACCTCTCACAGGCCGCACCCACCAAATCCGCGTCCATCTTGCGTCAAAAGGACATCCCATTTTGGGAGATGATTTGTATGGAAGCCCATTGCAATCGACCCGAATACTTTTGCATGCCCACAGGCTTTCTTTTCAGATGGCGGATGGCAAAGAGGTAAGAATTGAAGCTCCGGTGCCTGGGGATTTTAATTAAGACAAACTTTTTCTAGGTGTTACCTAAATTTAAAAGTGGACTTTTAATAATCCCCTCTCCCCCTGGGGGAGAGGGCAGGGTGAGGGGTTCATTCACTTGCTGCTAAAATTTGACTCAACACCCCTTCACGATTTTCATAAAATTCAGAGTTCCAAAAATGTAATACTTGGTATCCTTCTGCTTTCAACCATTCATCTCGTTTCTTACCTTCACTTTGAGCTGCAGCATGTTGCCCACCGTCCAATTCAATAACAATGCGCTTCTCAAGACATATAAAATCTACAATGTATAGACCAAGAGGATGCTGTCTTCTAAATTTCAATCCATTTAATCGCCTTGATCTTAAATAATACCAAAGATCATTTTCTGTATGAGTTGAGTTTTTCCTGAGAGATTTTGAAAGGTCAATCAAAGTACTCATTTTTACCCCTCACCCTACCCTCTCCCCCAAGGGGAGAGGGGAATTCGTTTTCAGTCCACTTTTAAAATTTAAACAAGTCCCACTTTTAATTTTAGGAACTTTCATCTTCAAAATAGCCATTATTCTTCTAAACCTCACTCTTCGGATAAGACCCCAGCACCCGTAAAAAAGAGCAACTCTGTGCCATCGTCTCAATAGCACGCCGCACTTTGGGATCTTCCTGATGCCCATCTAAATCGACAAAAAAGATATACTCCCAGGCACGCCCCTTCAGAGGACGAGATTCTATTTTGGTGAGATTTATTTTTTCTTTTGCAAAGGGGGCCAGCAATTTAAACAGCACCCCCACTTCATCTTTGGTAGAAAACATCAGCGAGGTTTTATCGTGACCCGAAGGCCCGCAGCCTTCTTCTCCGATCACCACAAATCGGGTGAAGTTATTGGGATGATCTTCAATGTTTTTACACAACACCTTTAATTTGTATTTGCTGGCGGCATATTCGGAGGCAATAGCCGCCACCTGTTTTTCTCCGCTCACTATTTCCGCGGCTTTTGCGGTGCTGGCCACATCCACTATTTTCACTTGAGGCAAATGCTTCGTAAGCCACTGCCGGCATTGCGCCAAGGCATGGGGATGAGAATAAACTTTTTTGATTTTACGCAAGTCGCTTTCTTGAGAAAGCAGATTGTGCACAATCGCAATTTTAATTTCACCGCAAATTTTCAGAGGAAAATCTACAAACAAATCGAGCGTGTGATTCACCACCCCCTCGGTGGAATTTTCGATGGGCACAATTCCGTAATTTACTTTTTTCTGCTGAACCGCTTGAAACACCTGGGCAATCGTTTCTTGAGGAACAAATTGCGCCGACAGCCCAAAGCGTTGAATGGCCGCCAAATGCGTGAAGGTGGCCTCGGGCCCCAAAAAAGCCACTTGCAAGGGAGATTCTAAAGCCAGAGAGGCAGACAGGATTTCACGAAAAATACTTAAAATCGCTTCATCTTTATAGGGCCCCGGATTATTTTTTTTGAGTTTCTGAAAGATCTTCGCCTCGCGCTCCGGCACGTGAAAGCGGCTTTGAGCGGCCTTCTTCAGCTGGCCAATTTGCATCACTTTCTCACCACGCTGAGAAAGCAGCTTTAAAAAGGATTGGTCAAGCTGATCGATTTCTTCCCGAAGATGTTTTATTTTCTCTGAACTCATAATTCTCCTTTTTTCATCTTTTCATTTCACAAAAAAACTTGTCTCTTCCAAATCACTTGTGTAGCGTTTTTTTCACTATGAAAACAAAACATCTTTTAATCCTGCTCATCCTCATCCTTGCCGGCCTTGCGGTATCCGGGTACCTGACCGTACGACATTTTGATATCTTAAAGGAAGGGTTTGAACATAAAAGTATTTGCAATATCAACGGCAAATTTGATTGCGATAGCGTCATCATCAGCACTTATTCCAAGCTGGGCCCTTTCCCAGTAAGCGGCCTTGGCCTTCTTTTTTATATCTATGCCCTCCTCGCTATGGCTTATGCCTTTATCAATCGCGAAGAAAGTGCAGCGACGCTTACCTTCCCCTTACTGGGGACTTACCCTGCCCTGGGTTTTTCAATTTATCTGGGATTAGTCTCTTCTTATATCATAAAAAGTTACTGCCTCTTTTGTGTTTCACTGTACTTTATAACTTTTTTGTTTTTTATTTTCATCCATCTTTTCTTTCCAAAACAACCCACACGCCTTAATTTTTTGAAAGATTTTTTTCAAATCGGTAACACGAAACAAAGAGAAACTTTGCGCTCTTCTTTTTTCGGACATTTGGCCTTCTTACTCATTTTCTTTCTCATCACCTTGGCAGCACTCTATGCCAATGAAAAAAAATATACAGAGGATTTGGAAGACTTTGATCACCAGGCCTTCCTGGATTTTCACTACATTGAACCTCAGTACACTTTCGATATCCAAAACCACGCCTCCTGGGGAAATCCGGATGCCCCTATTAAGATTGTGGAATTCAGTGATTTCGAATGCCCTCATTGTAAAAGGGCTGCTGCCACACTTAAACCTTACTTGAGGCAGTATCTGAAAAAAATTCAGTTCATCTACATGAGCTATCCCCTCGATAAAAGCTGCAACCCATACATGCAGCGCGATCTGCATCAAAATGCCTGCACTGCCGCCATGGCGGCTTATTGCGCCCAAGACCAAAACAAATTCTGGGAAATGCATGACAAGATTTTCGAAGAACAAACCCGCTTGAGTTCCGAACGATTCCCAGAATTCGCCAAAGGACTAGGCTTGGATGAAAATAAGTTCAATCAATGCCTGAAATCGAATGAACATTTGGATACAGTTAAAAAGGACATCGAAATGGGAAACCAAGCTCAGGTGAATGGTACCCCGGGGGTATTTGTAAATGGAAGGAAGCTCGAGGATTGGCTGAATCCCATCAAAATCAATCTGTTGATTGAGGAAGAATTGAAGAGGAGTGAAAAGTGATAGTGGATTTTATACGGACAGATCCTAATACAACCACTTCTTGATTTCACCTTCCATCGAAAGTACAAATCCCTGACGACGAAAGGCCCAGCACATATAGGAAATGGTCACAAAAAAGGAGGCCGGAACCCGATTGAGTGCGCTAATTTTGCAAGCCAATAAAGTAGTTTCCCCGCCAAAGCCCATAGGACCTATGCCCAGCTTGTTGGCTTCTTTAACGATTTCTTCTTCAAGCCGTGCTAAGGTTGGATTCAAATTCACATCGGTGATAGGCCGTAAAAATTGTTCCTTTGACCCTGCATAGGCAGTGGATCTATCTCCACCGATAGTCACCCCCAAAACTCCAGGACTGCAACCTTTTCCTTGAGCCTGCGACACCGCATTCAAAATACATTTTTTCACGCCTTCCAAATCACGGTCTGCCTTAAGGGCCTCACAAGGCAAAGAATACTGGGCTCCCACATTCTCACAAGCACCCCCTTTAAGAAGTAGCCTCACCGTAAAATCTTTTCGGGTATTCTGATGAAAGTGAAAACTGGGATTTCCAGGCCCTGTGTTATTTTCTGAAATTTGACCCGTGATAGAATCGACGGAATTTTGCCGAAGATAACCTTTTTTGGTGGCCACAATCACCGCTTTCTTGGCTTCCTGCTCAAAAACCAACTGATCAAAACCGCGAGGGGCCTCAACATAAAAAAGAATGGATCCTGTGTCGTGACAAAGGGGTTTGGATTTTTCCAGGGCCAATTGGATATTCTTTTGGATATTATCCATGGCATGTTGACTGGGACTGCCCTGCATTTCCTTTTGCTGCCCCGACTCCAGAGCTCGCATAACATCAGCGGGAAGTTCGGCGGAGGTTTTTCGAATGAGTTCCAGGAGGTTTTCTTTAAGGTTTTCCATGCCCTTTTGGTAGTGAGAATGATTTCTGAAGTCAAATAATTAGTAACTCACAAATTTCATTTATGAACGAGTTCCAGTCGAACCGAAGCCCCCACTCCCCCGCTCAGAGCTAGGCAATTCGGCCACTTCCTGCCACCCAATTTGTTCATAACGAGAAATAATCATCTGGGCGATGCGCTCGCCTTTTTCAATCAACACTTCTTCAGACCCTAAATTAATCAAGATCACACCAATTTCACCGCGATAATCGCTATCAATGGTGCCTGGAGAATTGAGGCAGGTAATACCTTTCTTAATGGCCAAACCACTGCGAGGCCGAATCTGGGCCTCGTAGCCTGGAGGGAGTGCAATCGCCAAACCGGTGGAAATGAGTTTTCTCTCAAAAGGTTTTAAGACGACAGGATTTTCTATGGCCGCGCAAAGGTCCATTCCTGCTGACCCTGCAGTCATGTACTTCGGCATTTGCTGAGACAATTCGGGCTTTAGATGTTGGAGAGGGATTTGAATCATACAAATTCCCCCTCTTAGGGTAAGAGGGGGTCAGGGGGCGTTACGAACAATTGGATACAATTGAATCATAACCCCTCCTAACCTCCCCTTAGCTTAAGGGGAGGAAAGAAGACTAAAAGATTAGCTGACTACCTTGGCATCCGAATAGGAACAATATCTGCTACCAATCCCACCGCTTCTTTCAGCGAAAGCTTAATTTTCCCATCCCGATCAATCCCAATACATTTCACCACCACTTCATCGCCCTCTTTTAAAATATCGGTCACGCGTTCTACACGGCGATCTGCGAGTTGAGAAATATGCACCAATCCATCGGTCCCCGGAAGGATTTCGACAAAGGCGCCAAAATCCATGATTTTTTGCACGCGCCCCAGGTAGGTCTTTCCTTCTTCAGGATCGGCCACGATGAATTGAATGATTTGTTTGGCCTTGGCCAAGGCCTCACCATCGCTGGAATAGATATTGATTAAGCCCTCATCATTCACATCAATTTTTGCGCCGGTTTCTTCAATAATCCATCGGATGACCTTTCCACCCGTGCCAATTACTTCTCGAATTCTGTCTTTGGGAATTTTTAGGGTTTCCACACGGGGGGCATAAGGGGAAAGCTCTTTTCGATGGGTCGTTAAGGCCTCATCCATTTTACTTAAAATATGCAAACGCCCTACCCGCGCCTGTTCCAAGGCTTGTTTCAACAAGTCATGGGTGAGGCCCTGAATTTTGATATCCATCTGAATGGCAGTAATTCCCTGGGTAGTCCCTGCCACTTTAAAATCCATATCTCCCAAATGGTCTTCGTCTCCCAAGATATCGGACAAAATAGCGGTCTTGCCTTCTTCTTGAATTAGTCCCATCGCAATGCCGGCCACCGGGGCCTTGATTTGAATTCCCGCATCCATCAAAGAAAGAGACGCGCCGCAAACCGTAGCCATTGAGCTGGAACCATTGGATTCTAAAATCTCTGCAACAATACGAATTGTATAAGGAAAGTCTCCTTTTGGCATCACCTTTCGAATCGCGCGTTCTGCCAGGGCACCATGGCCAATTTCGCGTCGTCCGGGCGAACGCATATTTCTCACCTCACCCACTGAAAAAGGAGGAAAATTATAATGCAGCATGAAGTTTTTATGCCCATTAAACATCAAGGTATCAATAATTTGCAGATCGTCTTCGGTTCCCAAGGTAGTGGCCACAATTGCTTGAGTTTCACCTCGGGTAAACAAGGCGGATCCATGGGCACGGGGAAGCAGGCCGGCCTCACAGATAATGGGACGAATCTGTTGAAGATTTCTCCCATCTACTCGAAGATTATCTTTTAAAATCATTTCTCGAACCAGAGTACGTTTTAAGTCTTCAAAAACAGCCTTTACTTCGGCTTTTTTGGTCTCTTCGTCTTCAGCCCCTTCGGTGACAATGGCTTTGATCGTTTCAGCTTTTACTTCATCCATCGATTGATAGCGTTTTTGTTTTTCAGGAATACGAATCGCCACAGCCAGTTTTTGTTCGGCAAGTTGTTTGACTTGATCAATTAAAGGCTGATTTACTTCGGGAAGCACCACTTCCATCTTGGCTTTTGCGGCTCTGGAAGCCAGTTCCACTTGAACTTGCAGCAAAGGCTGCATGGCTTGATGGGCTTTCAGGATAGCCTCGATCATCACTTCTTCGCTCACTTCATCTCCGCCACCTTCCACCATCACAATGGCATCTTTCGTAGCCGCTACAATCATTTCAAGCTCAGACTTTTCGAGTTGCGCAGCGCTGGGATTTAAAACCCAATCGCCATTAATGCGGCCAATGCGACATCCGGCAATAGGCCCCTGAAAAGGAGCTCCCGTCAGCATGAGAGCTGCAGAGGCACCCACCATGGCCAAAACATCAGGATCATTTTCCGGATCGGCCGATAAAACGAGGGCCGTCACTTGAACATCATTTTGGAAATGATCTGGAAACAGAGGCCGAATGGGTCTATCGATAAAACGGGAAGTAAGGACTTCTTTTTCGGTAGGCCGACCTTCACGCTTAAAAAATCCGCCGGGGATTTTTCCAGCAGCATAGGTTTTTTCAACATAATCGACAGTGAGAGGGAAAAAATCGATTCCCACACGGGCTTTTGTGGCCACCACAGCGGTGACTAGAACAATGGTATCTCCACAACGAACCGTCACTGAGCCCCCTGCCTGCTTGGCAAGTTTTCCGGTTTCAATGTGGATGGTTTTATTTCCGAGTTGAGCAGAAACACTTTGAATATTAAACATGAGAGAGACTCCTTTAGTAGGATCAGGATTGATCCAAGTGAAAAAATACCCCAAAGCGTCTTTCTCAGAAAACTGATAATTCAAGGAATTGTCTTTCAGGGAAAGAAAATTACTCAAATTATCAGCAAAAAAAAGACAATAACTTTGGGGTTAGATGAAAATTTATTTACGTAAATTCAAACTCTCGAGAAGTTGTGCATATTGAGGATGATCTTTACGCTTCACATAATCCAGCAAGCGCCGGCGTTGGCCGACGAGCTGCAAAAGACCTCTTCGAGAAGAATGGTCTTTTTTATGACTTTTGAAATGCTCGGTTAAGGAATTAATCCGCTCGGTCAGGAGGGCGATTTGTACACGAGGCGAACCGGTATCAGCATCGTGTTGTTTGAATTTACTGATCACTTCTTTCTTTTGACTCTCCAATAGCATGGAAAAACCTCATAATGATAAATTGGTTATTAAAAGCCAAAATCCTGTAACACAGACTTATTTTCTTTGTAAAGCTTTGATTTAAGACATTTATTTAAGCCAGATTTAACAAGCTTAAGCATCTTTCTCACTCCCAGCTTA
Source organism: Deltaproteobacteria bacterium (assembly GCA_015233135.1). Classification (NCBI taxonomy): domain Bacteria; kingdom Pseudomonadati; phylum Myxococcota; class Myxococcia; species Deltaproteobacteria bacterium. Next base: position 51,642 of record JADFYH010000003.1, on the reverse strand, counting down.
ATTTCTAGCACTCCCTTCATTTCCCCTATACAATTGGACTGATGGCTTCAAAAAACAACAAACTAGGCCTGGTTTTATCGGGAGGTGGGGCGCGAGGCGCATATGAAGCCGGGGTGCTTCACTATGTGAGAACCATGCTTCCCAGCAAAAGCCGCAATCGGAATTTTGACATTCAATCCGGCTCATCCGTAGGCGCCATCAATACCTGTTTTATGGTGGCCACCGCTCATGACCTGAATTTCCAAGCCAAAAAAATGTGGGAGCTTTGGGAAAACATTCGGGAAGAAAACATCTACAAACGAAATTTTAAGGCCTTATTGGAATTTCTTTCCAAAGGATCCAAACAAATTTTTTTCAAATTTCTCAGAGGGCTCAATCAAGAGTCTCCTCATTTCCCGGGTTTTTTAGATACAAGCCCTTTTCTCCCTTTTATCAGCAATGTCATGGATTGGCCCCAGATTTCCAAAAATATCCAAAAAGGTTTTGTACAAGCCATAGCCATTGTTGCCACCAACGTCTTTACTGGTAGGACAGAACTCTTCATCGAAAAAAACTCAAAGCTCAGTTACTACGGCGACTACACCTCGCATTTCACCACCATTCAACCGGTCCATGCACTTGCTTCTGCGGCAATACCCATCGTGTTCCCCTCCATACTGATCAACGGCATTGCCTATACCGATGGAGGACTCCGTTTAAATACTCCTATTTCTCCTGCCATTCATTTAGGGGCAGATTCCATCCTGGTCATCGGCCTCAATCATCGCGCACGCGCGGGTGAAGAGATCCCTTTTCATGGGGTAAAAGGACAGCCTCCTGCCCTAGGACAAATTTTAGGTAGAGTTTTGAACTCGGTCTTTTTGGACAAGATCCAATACGATTTGGAGCAATTGGAGCGCATCAATCGCATTGTCGAATGGGCAGAGCTGCTTTATGGCAAAAATTTTTTGGACGACTTGAATAAAATGTTGGTGGAAAAAAATATCCACGGAGACATTGCCGATCGCGGAGTGAAGAAACTAAAGCTACTCCGCATCCGTCCCTCGGAAGATATTGGGGAGATGTTTATTGAGTGCTTTCAAAAAAGCAAAGATCACCACTTTGGGTCATTTGAAAAATTTCTGATTCGAGTATTGGATATTGATCCTTCCAGCGGAAACGACTTTCTTTCTTATATCGGATTTATTCCTGAATACCTGCAAAAGCTTTTGGCCCTGGGCTTTGAGGATGCAAAAACAAAACACAATGAGTTGAAAGAATTTTTGGAAGATTAAATTCTTCCAATTTTATTTTGACGAAGTCCTTCTTTTCCTCTTATCCAACTCCGCATGTCCCAGCAAACTGACTTTCTCATTTTAGGTTCGGGGATCGCCGGACTCAGCTATGCCCTCGAGGTCGCTGATTTTGGCCGTGTACTCATCCTGACCAAAAAAGACTCTGCCGAATCTAATACCAACTATGCCCAAGGGGGAATTGCCAGCGTCTGGGATCCTGAAGACAGCTTCAGCGCCCATATTCAAGATACGCTGATCGCGGGGGCCGGACTTTGTGACGAAAAAATTGTTCGAATGGTGGTAGAAGAAGGCCCAGAACGTGTGAAGCATCTGATCGATTTGGGAGTTCAATTTTCCAAAAAAGAAAAAGACAAAATCGATTTGGGAAAAGAAGGTGGACATTCCGCAAGACGTATTCTGCATCAGGGAGATATCACCGGAAAAGAAATTGAACGCGCCTTGCTTGAACGTGTCAAAGCACATCCTCACATCACAATTTTAGAACATCATGTGGCGATTGACTTGATCACCACAAAAAAATTAATTCCTGCAAGCCAAAAAAATCAGGTGATTGGAGCCTACGCGCTGAATCGTCTCACGGGTGAAGTCATCACCCTCTCCTGTAAAACCTGTTTACTCGCGACGGGCGGTGCCGGAAAAGTTTATCTTTATACTTCCAATCCCGACATTGCCACCGGCGATGGAATTGCCATGGCCTGGCGCGCGGGGGCCACTGTTTCCAATCTGGAATTTGTGCAATTTCATCCCACCTGCTTATTTCATCCCCAGGCAAAGTCATTTTTAATTTCGGAAGCGCTGCGAGGAGAAGGCGCAATCTTGCGCACTCAAAAGGGTGATCGTTTTATGACCCGTTATCATCCTCAGGCGGAACTTGCCCCTCGGGATATTGTTGCCAGGGCGATTGATGCTGAGCTGAAAAAGGGCGGAGAAGATTTCGTCTATCTGGATATTTCGCATCAAAACGCTGATTTTCTTAAAAAACGATTTCCCAGTATTTACGAGCGCTGTTTGAGTTTTGGATTTGATCTTACGAAAGGCCCCATCCCCGTGGTCCCTGCCGCCCATTATTTTTGCGGAGGCGTTCAAACCAATGAATACGCCCAAACCGAGGTAAAGGGCCTGTATGCCTGTGGAGAAGTGGCTTGCACAGGTTTGCATGGAGCCAATCGTTTGGCCTCTAACTCTCTTCTTGAAGCCGTGGTCTTTGCGAAGCGAGCTGCGACCGACAGCGTAAGATATGCACAGGAAATTGATCTTCCTCCTTCCTCTTTACTCCCTATTTGGAATTCTGGGCAGGCAACAGATTCCGACGAGGCTGTGGTCATCACACAAAACTGGGATGAGATCCGACGAACCCTGTGGAACTACGTAGGGATTGTGAGAAGCACAAAACGCCTGCTGCGCGCACAAAGCCGCATTGAATTTTTAAGAGAAGAAGTAAGAGAATATTATTGGAATTTTAAGATTACGGCAGACTTGATTGAATTACGAAATCTGGTTTTGGTGGCCGAACTCGTGGTTCGCTGTGCGCTGCAAAGACAGGAGAGTCGTGGATTGCATTATACTTTGGATTATCCAGATTTTTCAGATCGAACTCAGAATAGCTTAATAAAGCAAGAGTCAATTCTTCCAGACTAATTCTTTTTCCCCCTTAATCCCATAAAGGCTCAACTTCAATTCGCTGCTTGAATCAGACACAGGAAACCGAACCCGATACATTTTTACCCAAGGTGCCAGATAGGGATAAAGGCTTTCTTCGAGAGGAGTGGGTTTTACTTTGATAATTTCGCTGGGTTTTAAATGAGACTCCGCTGCCTCAAGACGCAGCTGCCAAAGGCTTTCGGGAGCATCCAGATCGTTCCATTTTTTATTGTAGGTGTAAAAAAAGACGAGGAACTCGGTGTATTGATGTTCGATTTTTTCAGACTTTGTCTCACGAGCCTTAAGATCGGCCGCTGAATCTTTATAATGCTGCGCCAGATATTTATCCTGGGCCTCGCGCAACTCGGGGCTCATCCACAAAACTTCCCAGCGATAAAGGGCATGGAAGTTTTCGGGGCTGTATTGTTCCCCCACACGATGATATTTTTTGAGAGCTTTTTCGTAAGAGAGTTCCTTTGCAAAAAGGATATGGCTTGAACAAATAAGGAGGAGGATGAGGATTATTTTTTTAATCATAAAATTATGAAAGCAATTCCGTCTTCGTAAACAAAGACAACAAGCGATAGCCTTTTGCTTCAATCGCCTCCCGTCCTCCTTCTTCACGATCGACAATCGTAGCCATTAAACTCACAAAATATCCGGCTTCTTCCACTCTTTCAGCGGCTTTCAATATGGATCCACCTGAGGTCACCACGTCTTCCACTAAAGCCACTTGCATCCCTAGCTTTAAATTTTTGTCCCCTTCTATCCATTTTGCAGTACCGTGTTTCTTGGGTTCTTTACGAATAATAAAAGCGGGCAGCGGGGAATTTTTTAGATAAGAAATCAAACTCACCGCACTCACAATAGGATCCGCCCCTAAAGTAGGACCCCCCACGGCCTGAATCCGACGACCTGATTTTTGAAAGAGATCAAAAAAACATTCTCCAATCAAAAAAGCACCTTCTGCAGAAAGGGCAGTTTGTTTTCCATCAAAATAAAAATTAGAAAGCCGTCCCGAAGCAAGTTTTACTTCGCGTTGTTCATAAGAATTCTGAAGGAGGATTTGTTTTAATTGAGGTCTCATATATTTCCAATCGTCTCTTTTTTCATCCAACCTTTTTTCCCATCCACCCATTGCACTTTATAAAAACCATTTTGCTCTTCTGAAATTTTTATTTTTGCCCCTTCATGAAGTTCGAACAGGCGGACCGATTGTTCCGTAGGTTCTGAAAAAACACCTTGGTTTGAAGCAAACAAGACCCCATAGCGAAGTAGTTTTTCTTCAATTAACTTTAGGGAAAAAGAAGAAAGACTCAACAGGTTCACAAAAACAAGAAACAACAGACACAAAAATTGCATGCGAGATTTAAAATAGAGTCGCGAAATAAGCAAAGCAAACAGCAAGGCGTAAGCCCCTAGGGTGAAAAAGAGGCCTTCTTTCAAAGAAAGCAAAGCATTCCAAAAAAAAGCATAGGACAAAATTTTATTGAGGAGTGGCTCTTCAATTTTATCAATCAGGCGTTCGCGGATATAATTATAATTGGCCGATAAATCCCTATCCCGAGGACTTAACCGGAGAGCCTTTTCGTAATAGTAAATGGCTTCTCCCACTTTTCCCTGGCGATAAAAGGTGTTTCCCAAATTAAAAAATAAGCCCCCCGAAAGAATCCCCTGCTTTTCAAGTTCCTGATAGAGCGTTTCCGCCTTTTGAAAATCGCGGGCCAAATAAGCTTCATTGGCTGTTTTAAAAGTTTGCACTGGAGTTTGAGCACAGACATTGTTGGTAAAAAAAAGTAAAACGGAAATTAGAAATATTTTTTTGAACATAAATTTATTTCAACCCCCTCTCCAACGCCTTCAACAACTTGATCGCTTTCAAAGGCCACTCTTTTTTCCACAACTCCTTATTTGGAACGGCCCCAAAACTTGTAGCTTCCAACTCTTTCAGAAAAACAATGGTCTCAGTTAGTAAGTCCGGTCTTATTTTTTTATCTTTCAAAATTTGTTCAATTTCTTGAGGAGTGAGAGAAACCCCCATGCGTTGGAGTTTATCTCCCAAAAACTCTTTCATTATTTTTGAAACCAGGTCGGCAAAGATTGCTGCATTATCCAGCGCAATCTGTTTTATCTTTTGTTGTGCTTTCGAAAAGGCCTTTTTCTTTCTCAAATAACTTTCATTTTGCTGTAGCCAAGTTTTGCGCTTATTCAGCAGGTGAAGAATCCAGGTGACCAGAGGGATGGCTAAAAACAAACTCAGGCCTGCATACAAGGACGCATTAGAAAGCAGAGAATCAACCCGAAGTTCCTGATGGATGCTGGCAATATCTTCTGCCAACAAGTTGGGCGACTCCGGTTTTGAAATGAAATTTTGCTTTTGAACAGGGTTGCCCTGAGAAGTGCTACCCGGCACTACCGACAAAGTATAAGCAGGGCTTTGCAAGTTCTCGTATTGCCCCGTTTTAGGATTAAATACACTTAAGTTTATTTCAGGAATTTGAATTTTTCCTGCAGCCTCCGGAACCAGGGCAAATTTAAAAACTTTTTTCCCACTGAGACCGGAAACTGTACGATTCAATTCCAAATCAGCTTTATCCGGATAAATTTTTAAATTGGGTAAATTTTCAAATCCTTCAATTTTTGCCTCTTTCAAATTTCCCTGTCCCGAGAGAGTAAGTGTGAGGGTGGCTGTTTCTCCCACAGTTAAATCTTGTTTTGAAAGTTCAGACTTTAATGCAAAACTTCCGACTAAGCCTTTAAAATCGGCAGGAGCATTGGGGGGTAATTCCTTCACATCCACACTAAGGGCTGGCGCCCTAAATACACGAGGCCTATAAGCCCCCCCCCCTGCCCTTAGATTAAAAAATGGATCGTTAAAAAAACCAGGAAGATTCAAAGGCTCTTCCACTTGAGCCTTCACACTGGTTTCACCGATTTCCAGTTTTCCACTTTTAGAGGGAAAGAGGGCATATTTAAATTGATAAACTAAATATTCTTTTCCCCCCAACACTTCTTTTGATTTCCCCTCTTTTAGCAAATTTTCGCTCCAAAAATCATGAAAGTCTGGGAACTCAGGCAAGACTTCACGCAAATTGCGGCTGGTATAAAGTTTAAAATTATAAATCAGCTGCTCACCCACATAAGGATTGGTCTTATCGAGCTTGGCTTCAATGAACACCTCCTTATAATCGCCCGCTGGTGTAGCAGCCTCATCTGGTGGAGAATTAGGCGCATTATTAGGCAGGGGGGGGCGAGCTGGCTTACTCCCCCCATTTACTACCGTTACACTAATAGGACCGGTCGGATAATCAACCCCTTCTACAGAAACCGTAATGGGTCCAATCTCGAATTTGCCTTCTTTCACAGGGGCCAAAATGTAGGTGTATTCCTTCTCCATAGAAATCCGACCATTAATCATTTCAACATGAGTAGAAAAACTTTGGTTAAGAACCTGAAAATTCCCCTTGGAGGGCATGCGAGGGTCTGAAGAAACCGAGCCCCCTTTTACTTTCACCGTCAGCACCAGTTGATCATCCAGGGCAATAGTGGGTTTATCGACTGTCGCTTCAACTACCACCTGAGCATAGCTAGGAGTATTTGCCAGCAAACAGCAGCCAGCAGCTAGTAGAATAAAAAAGAGTCGGGCTATAAAAATTTTATTTTTTTTAATAAACATGAAAATACTACCAATCTTTCTCCACCCGTCTTTCACGTCCCAGTTTTTTTTCAATCTGATTTTTTAAAACCTGTCTTTGATTTTCTTCAATAGCCCCTAGCCACATTTCGGCCTCTTGGGTATTTTTATTTCCTTTTTGCGCCTCTTGCAGAGCTGAGCCTTTTTCGGACTGATTTTTTTTTGCCTGCGCGTTCTGCTCCTTGGAGTTTTGAGGACTTGAATTTTGATTCTTCTGAGCTTCCTGATCCGCGTTTTCCTGTTTTTCAGATTGAGATTGCCCCTGCTGCGGATTCTGGTTTTGTTTTTGTTTCTGATCTTGATTCTGCTTTTGATCTTGATTCTGTTTCTGGTCTTGAGATGAATTCTGTGACGGATCCTGATTTTTATTTTCTGAGTTTTGGGAATCCTTTTGTTGATCTTTTTGCTGATCTTTGGAATTCTTTGGCGAGTTTTGTTGACCTCCTGCCTGCTGCTTTTGTTTTTCCTGCAACTTGCGTTTGACAAATTCCAGATTCAGTTTTGTCTCTTCATCCTTTGCATCCAGCTCCAAGGCTTTTTCATAGGCCGTAATGGATTTTTCCAGCTCTCCCATTTTATAAAGCGAATTTCCAAGATTGTACAAAGACTTTACTTTAAGCTCCGCCGCTCCATTCTGAGCCGCTTTCACAAAACTCTCCGCAGCGGATTCATACCGCTTTTGCTGGTAGTAACTATTCCCAAGATTATAGGCATTGATTGCATCTTTGGGGTCTTCCACCACATTCGTTTGATAATGTTTGAGGGCTTCCTCATAATTTTTCTTTTGATAATTTTGAGCTCCCTGCAATTCTTCTAAACTCTTGAAGGAAAAAGCGAGCGATGGCCTGGAATTTAAAAATAAAAGCAGAAAGAGAAACAAGGCCCCTACTTTTTTAAAATCTGTCCATAAAAATTCGAGCAAGAGAAATAAAAATGCAAAGGCCAAAGGCCACTGATAGCGGTGTTCAAACACTTTTTTCTTACTGGCCTTAAATTCAGAGGAACTCAAAGCACCTTTCAGGCCTTTCACGTACAAGACATTGAGATCCTCGTCACCCGTCACCGAACGTACATATTCCCCTCCACTCGAAAGGGCCAGTTCGCTTAATGCATTTTCTTCCAATTTAGAAACCACCACATTACCTGCCTCATCGCGCTTAAAGCCCCCCTCTCCTTTCGCTAAAGGAATGGGAGCTCCCTGTGTAGTTCCAACACCCAGGACATAGAGCGGAATTTGATTTTGCTTCAACTCATTCATCTCTTTTTCTAAGGCCTGGCCATGATCCTCTCCGTCCGTTATCAGTAATATTGCCTTGGAAGTTTTTGTATCTTTAAAACTTTGACGTGCCAAACGAAGGGCCTCTGCCAAATTAGTTCCCTGTATGGAAATAAGATCGGTGGATAAGTCTTCTATAAATTGTTCAATGGCCTGGTAGTCTAAAGTGAGAGGGCAAAGGACCACTGCCTTTCCCGCAAAAACAATAAGACCAATACGATCCCCTTGAGAAAGTCGGAGTAAATCGTGAACTTTTCGTTTGAGTTGTTCCAGACGATTGGGTTTTAAATCTTCAGCCAACATTGAGTTAGAAACATCCGCTACAACAAAAAGATCTACGCCCTTCCGAGTCACCTCTTCAAAATGATAACCCCATTGAGGCCCCGTCAAACTTAAGAATAAAAAGAAAAAAACCAGGCACAACAGAGCCTGTTTGATTAATTTTCGGTACACTGAAAAATGAGGCAAGAGCTGTGGCAGAGATTGGACATGAGCAAAGTTTTGCAAACTTTTTTTTCTTTTTTTTAAAAGGAAAAAAAAGAATATTGCCAGCAAGGGAAATAATAAGAAGACGATAAAATAGAACGGATGGGCAAATTGCATAAAAACAAAAAAGGCGCCCAAAACTTGGACGCCTTTTTTCAATTCATTGACTCATTAATCAATACTTTTTGCTTTCACTTTCTTATTTTTTTTCACTTTTGGCTTGGGAGTTTCGGTCGCTGCAGCAGGCTCTACTGCTGCAGGCTCACCTACCGCATTTTTTTGATCCAAACTGCTTTGGTTCCCGTATTTGCTTTGATAATCGTAGTGCAAAAGTTGAATGTCTTTTTTAAACTCCAGCAACTCGGATGCATGAGAGCGGATGGATTCACGAATCATTTTCTGTTGGGAAGCCCCATAATTCTGCTCCACAAACATGTTTCGTTCCTCCACTTTTTTCTGCAAAATCTTCAAAAAGTCGGCCGTATCTCGAATAATGAAAGGCCTTAAGAAAATGAGAATATTGGTTTTTGATTTGGTTTTCGTCTTGCTCTTGAACAGATTTCCAAGAATTGGAATATCCCCAAGGAAAGGGACCTTCGATTCTCCCACGTTCAATTTATCATCAATCAAGCCCCCAATCACAATGGTTTGCTCATCTTTTGAAACCACCACGGTCTCAACAGAACGCTTGGTGGTCGAAGGACCAATGCTGGTCCGAACGGCATCCGAAGCGCCTGGAACTACAGCGGTCACCTCCTGTTTCACCTTCATTTTAACCATTTCGCCTTCGTTCACCTGAGGTGTAATTTTTAGGGTAATACCCACATTTTGTCGGGTCACATTGAAAGAGGTATTTCCACCACTGGTTACAGTGGTTCCCGTTGGGAAAGGTTCTTCACCCCCGACGATGATGGAGGCTTCCTCGTTATCGAGGGTCAGTAAATTGGGAGTAGAAAGAATATTAACATTGGTATCATTTTGCATTGCCGTCATAAGAGCCCCAAAGGCGGGCATACTCACAGGGGTCGTCGTTCCATCGGGATTGGGCCGGTTAAAGGTAACGGTATCTTTACTGATAACCCCCGCCGCACCTGCACTCGACAAGGCGGCAGGCAGGCCGCTAGTCATCCCACCTAAAAGAGAACCAAAGCCCACGGTTCCGCTAGGCCCCAGACCAAATAAGTCTCCACCCTGCGCATTGAACCCAATGGTTCGATCTTTCTTGATGTTCAATTCCATGATGATGACTTCTACATAAACCTGGCGCCTCGGAATATCGAGTTTATTGATGACTTCTTCCACCAGGGTTTCGTAATCTTTTTGAGTGGCGGTAATGAGCAAAGAATTAGTGGACTCATCCGCTGCCACTTTCACGCCTCCCTCAAACTCAGCCACTGTGGGAACTGCGGCTCCACCTTTGCCAGGAGCACCCGCTGCAGCCGCGGCGGCGGTCTTACCCGCTCCACTGGTTAAAGCGGTCAAAACATCGGCCATTTTCTTTGCTTCCGCATTTTTTAGATAGTGAACATGCACTTTGCCTTGAGAACCATCCAAAGGTTTGTCTAATAGAGACATCAGATCCCGAATTTTTGCTAAGGCACGCTTGGAAGCCAGCAAAATCACCGAATTCGTGCGTTCATCGGGAATGACCTTGGAAATAAAGGGGACATCATCGAGTTCAACGCCTTTTCCCCCTCCCGTCCTCTTGGTTGCTTGCTGATCGACATAAAGCTTTTGAATTTTATCCGCGACATCTTTTGCCGAGGCATTTTTTACTGTATAAATTTCTACCAGTTGCTCAGGGCCTTGGGTGTCCATCTCACGAATAATTTTTAGCAGGCGATCAATGTTGGTGCCTGTATCTGTCACAATCAGCGTATTGGTAGAAGGATAGGCAAATAAATTACCTTCTTTGGAAATAAGGGGTTTTACGGCAGAAGCAATATCCAAGGCACTCACATTCTTCATGGTAATCAGACGTGTAATAAAGCTGTCCGTAATAGGAGAATCGTCTTTGTAAATAGGAAGAGGCGTTGTGAGCGCATCTTTTAGAGGAATGATTTTGAGCAGACCGGAGGGACCAGAAACCACAGTAAATCCCAAAACCTCCAGGGCAGAAATAAAGGCCTGGTAAGCTTCATCAATGGTCATTTTCTTTTCGGAAAGAATGGTGACCTTCCCTTTCACTTTATCATCAATCAAAAAGTTTTTTCCGGCGGCCTTGCTGATCTGCTTGATAATCTCGCGAATATCCGTGTCCACCGCATTCAGGTACAAGCCCTCTCCATCGCTTTCAACTTTATTGATGGTTTTTGGAGGAGCAGAAGAAGTGGGAGTAGATTTAGTCAAATCTTCATACTTTGCGGAGGGCTTCGCCGCCTGAGGGCTGGGTGTTTGTGGAGCTTGGACGGAGGTTGTTGCAGCAGTTCCCCCTGTTGAGGTTTGCGCTCCCACAAAAGGTGCAAACACCAGTGAAGTTGAAACAAAGAAAGCCAAAGAAAGGCTTAGAATATTCCTCATGCGTCACTCCTCATAATTGTAGTTATAAAAAACAAAACTGCTTGGGAAAACCCGACCCTAAACCAACGAAAACATTTTATAAAGCAAAATAAAGCGCCTTAGCGAATTTCATATTCAAAAGATTGCTTCACAGCATTTCGTTCCAAATCGATGGAAATACTTTTTTCGGACTTCAGCATCGTCAAGAGCTGGGGCAAATTTGTAATATTCATTTCCACCCCATTCGCCCGATTGAGCACGTCATTTCTTTGGAGACCTAATTTACTGAACAAGCTCCCGGCATTTACCGAAAGCACTTTCAACCCCTGACTTTTATTGTTCACCAGATTGGGAGCAACACGAATTTCAGTCATCAATTTATCGGGATTATTAACCGCATCCTCTACGGCGGCCTTATCCACTGTAAATTTATTGGGGGTTTGTTGTGCCACGCTTCCCTTCGCGCCAGGAGTCGAAGGGATATTCCCTACGTTCCCTGCAGAGGCCTTTGGCATTCCCCCCTTAGAACTCACGTTTTCCAACTCAACAAATTCCAGACGATTGCTGTTCACAAACTCGATTCTATCTGAAAGAATTTTGGTAATTTTTACACCCGGGGCAAATTGTTTGTCATCTTCCACGGTATAAACATCCGTCCCCCCTCTATCCGCCTGGACAGTGGCAGTAGAACGCTTGTCCGTTCCAGACCCCACTGAAAAAGTGGAGAGTAATTTCACATTCAGACTAGTACGGGTGGCAGGCCCATCTAAATTCACTTGTTGTAAAACAGTTCCTTCAGCTGGCATCGTGGCAGGGAGAGGTGCATCTTTGGAGTCAAAGAGGTTACGATCTAAAATTACTTTATAGGCCTCAAAACCAGGTAGAACCTTGCTGCTTTGAGCAGGAGCTGAAACTGCGGTAAAAGAAAATTTCCTTTCAACAATAAGATGGTCCCCCAAATAGGTATTCACTATCTTGGCAACAAAAAAAGCCGACAGGGCGGTTAGAAACAAATAGGCAATCCAGATATATTTTTTGATGAGTATTCCCACTGGACGAAAAGCTTACTGAATTTTTTTAAATGTGTGCAAGGATAATTTTATCAGCCCCCCTCCAACAAATCCCTTCTTTCAACAATTCAAATAGCCATCAAAAAGCTTGATTCCTGCAAGCTACTTCTATAGTCTCGCCCCTCTTGCGGTAATACTGCAAGTGAGGAACCTTATGATAAAGCTCAAACTGCTCGGTCTGGGGATAATTTTTTGTTGTTCCTTTTTTGCCAGCGCCAATATCTGGGCAGAATCTACCCACGAACTGCAAAAGCAGATGAAAGCCCTTCAAAAAACGGTTGAAGAATTAAAGATAATTATTCAAAAACAAAATGAACGCATAGACCAATTGACGGGAGAAAAACAAAAAACAAAGGTAAAAATAGAAACGATTACCCCCTCTGGCAACAAGGAAGAAACCCGATCTCTGGGAATGTGGAAATATCCTGTCTCTAGCCCGGCTGCTAAAATGCTGCCCGACATCAGCCTAATTGGCGTTTTTTCAGGGGCTTATTTTCAGAATGACCCTGCCGAAAGCGGACACGATCCCCATCGCACAGGATTCAACCTTCAGGAAATTGAAGTGGGGATTCAATCCATCATTGACCCCTACGTTCGTGGCGATATTTTTCTCTCCTTTCACGAAGATGGCGTAGAACTGGAGGAAGGCTATATTACCACACTTGCGGGACTTCCCAAAGGTCTGCAAATTCGTGCAGGGAAATACAAGGTGGGATTTGGCAGACAAAATCAAAAGCATTTGGAGACCTGGTCTTTCATCAACAACAATCTCCCTGATAAATATTTCTTTGGGGGAGATGGCTTCAACGAACTAGGTACGGAAGTCAGCTACCTTCTTCCCACACCCTTTTTTCTGCAGGCCCAGTTCTCTTTTAACCAGGGAACCAATGCAGGGAATTTTGATGGGACTCGCAAAGAGGATTTTGCCTATACCGGCAGACTCTCCACTTCTGCCAATATCACAGATAATCTTACGGCACTGGCAGGAATTTCTGCCGCCTTTGGCTACAATGATACAGGCCTCGGAAATACGACGAATCTTTATGGGGGCGACTTTTTACTGAAATGGAAACCTTCCAAAGATAAAGGCATCGAGTGGCAAAGCGAATATATATTCCGACGCAAAGAAGTCCCTGGGGCTTTTGAAAACGAAGGAGGACTCTCTTCTTACCTACTTGGAAACTGGAGTCCACGCTGGGGAGCGGGGTTGAGAGCGGAGTATTTAGGACTTCCGGCTGAAACCGAAAAAACTTTTCGCATGTCCCCCATGCTTACTTTTAGACCCAGCGAATTTTTTCGTTTAAAAGCCCAATATGATCTCACAAAAAATATTGGAGACAATGTTGAACACGCGGCCATGCTACAGATGATTTTCAACATGGGACCGCATGGAGCGCATAATTTTTAAGGAATGGTATTATGAAAAAAATTATTCTCTTTCTCTTTTGCATTTTATTTTTCTCAAGCCCCAGTTTCGCCAAACTCAAGGTAGTCACCACTACGCCAGACTTAGCCAACCTCGCCCAGGAAGTTGGGAAAGAGTTCATCGAAGTCAAAAGCATTGCCCGCGGGGATCAGGATTATCATTTCCTGGAACCCAAACCGAGCTACATCGTACAAGCTAGTCAAGCAGATCTGTTGATCTCTGTAGGCCTGGAATTGGAGGTAGGCTGGTTGCCCGTATTGCTGACTCAGTCGAGAAATCCAAAAATCCAGACCTCGGAAAAAGGTTTTTTAGACGCCTCACAAAATATCCCTGTGATGGAAATCCCAACTGCCCGAGTAGATCGGTCTATGGGAGATGTTCACCCACTAGGAAATCCCCACTATTGGCTGAATCCCAACAATGGAATTTTGATTGCCCAAGCCATTGCCCAACGCCTGTCCGAATTGGATTCGGCCCATGCCTCGGACTACAATCAAAATTTCCTCAATTTCAAAAACCAACTCTCCGCAAAAATTGCAAATTGGCAAAAACAGCTCGCCAACCTGAAAGGCAAAAAGATTATCACCCAGCATAAAAGTTTTTCCTACTTTACCGATTGGACCGGCTTGCAGGTGAGTGGCTTTGTGGAACCCAAACCAGGCATTCCCCCTAACCCCGGGCATTTGCTGGAATTAATCGCTTTGATTCAAAAAGAAAAAGTGCCGCTGATTGTCACAGAAAATTATTACGACACCAAAGCCGCACAGGAACTCAGCCAGAAGACAGGCTCCAAATTGCTGATTTTACCCACTTCGGTGGGGGGTGAAGCAAATATTAAAAATTATTCCGATTTGTTTGAGAATTTGATTAGTAAAATTAATGAGGCCCTAAAATAAATTCTCCTATAATCCCCCCTCTTAAGCTAAGAGGGGGTTAGGGGGAGTTATGGCCAATTGGATATAAAGTGACCATAACCCCTCCTGACCTCCCCTTAGCTTAAGGGGAGGAAATTAATATGACCACCCTCTCCTTCCTCCTCCCCGCATTTCTAGCCTGCCTCATACTCACAGGCATTCACACCTATCTAGGCATCCACGTGGTCACACGCGGAGTCATCTTTGTCGACATTGCCTTGGCTCAAATCGCGGCGCTAGGGATGACCCTCGCTTTTTTTCTGGGTTATGAACCCGATAGCCAAAGCGCTTATTTTTTTGGACTGGGATTTACCTGCTTGGGCGCCCTTTTTTTTGCTTTTTTTCGAAACAAAAAAATTCCTCAAGAGGCCTTCATAGGAATTTCTTTCGCCGTGGCTTCCGCCCTGGGAATTTTAATTGCCGACAAAAGCCCGCATGGCTCCGAACACCTCAAATATATTTTATCGGGAAATATTTTATGGGTGAGTTGGCCGCAGTTAATTAAAACAGGAATCATCTATTCGGTTTTGGGGATCATTCACTTCAAAGTTCGAAAAAAACTTTTACTCGTTTCAGAAAACCCCGAAGAAGCCAGGCGCCAAGGTTTGAAACTGAAGTATTGGGATTTGTTTTTCTATCTCTCTTTCGGACTGGTCATCACCAGCTCCGTACAGATGGCCGGCATTCTGCAGGTATTTTCATTTTTGATTGTACCGGCCTGTTGCAGTGTTTTGTTTTATGACAAACTCCTGTCGCGCTTGATATTAGGTTGGATGATTGGAGTATTCACGAGCTTGATTGGAATTTATCTTTCTTATAAAATCGATCTACCCACAGGACCAGCCATCGTGGCCTGCTTTGGCGGGGTTTTGATTTTGTGCTTGGTCCTTCAAAGATTGAGGGAAAAAGCAGATTAGCTCAATAAGTTTTTCACCTTAGCAATCAAATCCACTTTCTCATAAGGCTTCAAAATAAAATCCTGAGCTCCCAGCTTTTTCACTTCTTCCGCCAAATCATTTTGTTGAACACCACTGATAACTATAATCGGAATTTTCTTCGTCGCCTCTTTTGAGCGCAAGGCCTTCAATACGCTTTGTCCCGTACCCGCAGGCATTTGAACATCCAGCAAAATCAGATCTGGCCGCTGCTTGTGCGCTGCCTCGATGGTGCGCACCCCTTCGTAAGCAGCAAGGGTTTCGTAGCCCTCAAATTCCAACATGTCTCGAAGCAGCTGCACCAAATCAGTATCGTCATCGGCGACCAGGATTTTCTTTTTCATAAGTTCCCCTCAATATATTTTTTTCACTAAAATTAAAGGTAAATTGCCAGAGGAATACCGGTTAATCCCAGGTGTCTATCAGTAGACCAACACTCCACATTTTTTTCTGATTTCATCACCCACAGACCGCAAGCATCCACCAGAGTGAGATTTTGATCAGAAAATTTTTTGATAAAAACTTTAGCCTGTTGAAGTTCTTTTGTTCCCACCGTTAAAATATGCAGAGGCTTCAAATCTTCGATGAAATTTAAAAATTGTAAGGCACGCTGATGATCATAACGTTTCAAAAACCAGGCATGAGTTTCGGAAATTACCAAAGAAGTAGTAATCAAAAAAACTGGGTCCGAAAAAAGACTGTAAAATAAAGAGTGGTAAGTATCTGAGCGATCCAAAAAAGAGATAAAAGCAGAGCTGTCGACATAAGCCTTTTGACTAGTCTTTTTGGCCATAAATTAGATCATCAATTTGTTGACTGGAAAGAGGATTGCCAGACTCCACAAAACCTGCATAACGCATCCAGGGTTTTTCTTTAGAAACAGGCAATAACGGCTGAATGGCTCGTCTAAGAAATTCAGCTAACGAAACACCCAAACGATCGGATTCTTTTTTCGCTAGAGCATACTCTTTTTCGTTAAAACTAACCTGAGTTCTAATCATGATAACAGAATGTAGAATAATGTTATCATGGTCAAGAGGAAAAAACTAAGCCACCTTCTGAATCACCTTATACAAAGTATCCCGCTCTACAGGATCTCTCCCTGCTTCGCGGATTAGCTTCCGGATAGTCTCGACGGACAAAGCCTCCGGCGTCTTTGCGCCGGCCATGTGGACGATACGTTCCTGGGTCACCGTTCCATCCAAATCGTCTGCCCCGAAAGAAAGTGCAAGTTGCGCCATTTTGAGGCCGCTCATGATCCAGTAGGTTTTGATGTGATCAAAATTGTCGAGGTAGATTCGGCTGACTGCGATTTGTTTCAGGTCCATCAGCCCTGTCGGCTCGGGGATATGAGCCATAGGAGTATCGAAAGGAATAAAACTGAGAGGAATGAAGGTTTGGAAACCACCGGTTTCATCCTGAAGTTCACGCAATTTTCTGAGGTGATCCACTCGGTCTTCGTCGCTCTCAATGTGTCCGTACAACATCGTAGCATTGCTGCGGATGCCCAGCTTGTGGGCTCTGCGATGGATTTCCAGCCAACGCCTTCCCTCAATTTTGTTTGGAC
Organism: Deltaproteobacteria bacterium; assembly: GCA_015233135.1. Lineage (NCBI taxonomy): Bacteria > Pseudomonadati > Myxococcota > Myxococcia > Deltaproteobacteria bacterium. Next base: position 34,839 of record JADFYH010000003.1, on the reverse strand, counting down.
AAATTTCTTTACGCGTCTTTTCTGCAAAAATTTCTGCCCCACCACCCGGGATAGAATCGAGTCCTGCGGCCATCAAACGTCTTAAGGTTTCTTCCACACTGAGCTTGCTGACTTTGGCAAAGTAATCAATTTCGACGGCGGTAAAGGCCTTCAAATGAAGATTAGGGACAACCCTTTTAATTTCTCGCAGCAAATTTTCATAATAATCAATTTTATAATCGGGATGTAAACCGCCCACCATATGCAACTCGGTAGCCCCTACGCCAGCCGCTTCTGCGGCTATTTTCTTCATTTCATCCAAAGAGAGCAGATAAGATTTTGTGGAAGATTTAGGCTGCCCAAATTCGCAAAATTTACATTCCACATAACAGACATTGGAATAGTTGATGTGGCGATTGATGTTGTAATAAGTGGCATTCCCGTTTTTACGCTCTCGCACAATGTTGGCGATTTCACCCAGACCAATGAGGTCGTTGGAGCGATAGAGGATCAGACAATCATCGTCACTGATGCGGGTGTTGCTGAGGATTTTGTTTTTGATGTCTTGTAGATTTTTTTTCATATTATTTAACTTGAGTTCCGCAGATTTTAAGAATCATTTTTTGCTCATTCTTGGCAAGTACCCATCTATAAAGCATTTCCCCTCTCCCCTTGAGGGAGAGGGTCAGGGTGAGGGGTATTTCTAGTGCACTCAGGATCACCCTCTCTCTGACTCTCTCCCCTCAAGGGAGAGAGGACTTTTCAGAGTGGCTTCTTACTAAAATCTGCGGAACTCAAGTTATTTTATCAAATGCATAAACTCTTGCCGGGTCGCCAGCTTGGATTCAAAGGCTCCCAGCATCGCAGAGGTCACTGCTTTTGCACCCCGCTTTTGAACCCCTCGCATTTGCATACACAAATGTTCGGCTTCAATCACCACGGCCACCCCCAACGGTTTGAGTTCTCGTTGTAAATTTTCTGCAATTTGTGTCGTCAAGCGTTCTTGAACCTGCAGCCTTCGCGCAAACACCTCCACCAGGCGTGCTACTTTGGATAAGCCGATGATTTTATCCCGTGGGATATAACCCACATGCACATGCCCCCAAAAGGGAAGCAGGTGATGTTCGCACAGGGTATAAAGCGCAATATCTTTCACCAAAATAATTTCGGAATATTTTTCGGTAAATTTGGCGGCATGAATAATTTCTTTGGGATCTTCTTGATAACCTTTAGTAAGAAATTGTAACGATTTTGCAACGCGAAGAGGAGTTTTTTGAAGCCCCTCACGATCGGGGTCTTCTCCTAATTCTTGGAGCAGTTGACGCACTAAAGAAGCTATTTTTTCAGAATTTGGCATATCTCCTCCCTTACCCATAAATCCGTTTCCTTTTGAAGAGTTTTTTCCAGTTCTTTTTGGATCTCTAAATCTGCATATTGTCCCAAGGCCCAGACCGCATGACCTCGAATGAGGGCTTCTTCATCTTGCAAGGCTTGGATAAGCAGCGGGACCGATTCCCTTTTCTTTAGATTTCCCAACACCACACAGACATTTCTTAAAAAACCCCGACGTTTTGGACGCAGCATGGGCAACTCTTTAAAATATTTTTTGAAGGCCTGTGCATCTAACTTTAAATAAAAATGTAGTTCCTCCACTGAGGCAGATCTTAAAAAATCTAAGGGTAATTTTGCCTTGCGGTTCCAAGGGCACACCTCCTGGCAATCGTCACAACCAAATACATGAGCACCGATTTGCGGCCGTAATTCGCGAGGGATGGGACCTTTGAGTTCGATGGTCAGATAAGAAATGCAAAGACGTGCATCCACCATATAAGGTGCCACAATGGCGCGGGTGGGACAGATATCGATGCAGGCTTGACAGTTTCCACAATGATCGGAAACAGGCCCTGCAAGAGAATCAGAAGGCAGGTCTGTCAAAATAGAAGCCAAGAAAAAATAAGAGCCCTGTTTGGGATGGATTAAATTACTATGCTTTCCTATCCAGCCTAGTCCGGCTTGAGAGGCCCAATGCTTCTCCATTACCTGCCCCGTGTCGACATAGGATCTAAATTGAGCCTGAGGAAAATATTGTTCTAACTGCTTTTGAAGCAAATTTAATTTTTTTTGAAGGATAAGATGATAATCTTCTTGCCAGGCATAACGCGAAATAAAAGGGCTTTCAATTTTACCCTTTAACTGCTTTTTTTTAGAATAACCCCAACTTAAGCAAAGGATGCTTTTCGCTCCAGGTAAAATTTTTTCGGGGTCTTCCCGTTTTTCAAGTCCCCGTTCCAAATAAGACATTTCCCCTTGATACGAGGCCTCGAGCCACTGTTTAAAACGTTTGGCAGCCTGAGAGTTTTTTTCAAGAGGGGCCCAGGCCACTTGGGAAAAACCAAGTTCAAAGGCAAGGGCTTCAATTTTGAGGGAGATTTCTTGACCCATGGTTTAGTCATCAGTAGGCAGTTAACAGTTGTCAGCATTGCGAACTTAGGATTAATTCACTCACGTAATGAAAGAAATTATTAAGTTAGTTTTATTTTTTATTCTCACTCTTGTTATAGGAAGCTGCTCGGCAGAAAGTAAGCCTAAGATCATTCGAGGCGTCGTGAACATTACACCCGCCTACGCCAACAAAGGTGGGCCCTCCGACACCCTTTACATTTTTGTCTTTAAGGCCTTAAAAAAAGAGGGGCCCGAAAGTGCCCCTGAATCTCATCCAGCCTATTTGAGGGAAACTCCCCCTCTGGTAATTAAAAAGATAAGCCCCGTGCTGTTTCCAGTAAAGTTTGAAATAAGCGAGCAAGACGTACTGTTCCCAGAGAATCAGTTTAAAGACCAAATAAATGTGGTGGCTCGGCTTTCGCGAAGTGGGAGCCCCCTTGCAAAAAAAGGGGACCTCGAGGGCGTTTATAAAAAGAACCCTGCGAAGGTAGGGGATCAAAATCTCGAAATCCTCATCAATCAAGAAGCCAGTTTGAATTAAGCGTCGCTTCCGATAGCCTCTACAGGGCAAGCCTCCAAGGCCTCCTGGCAAAGCTTCTCCTGCTCTGGAGTTGTGGGCTGTTTGTAAACAAAAGAAAAACCCTTGTCATCGTTACGTTTAAAATTATCAGGCGCCGTTTCTCGGCAAAGGTTGCAATCGATACACTGACTATCGACATAAAATTTTCCTTGGGGTTGTCCTTCTACTTTGTCATTTTTATCAGCCATGACTCATCTCCTGTAAATAATAGGGGTTTCGTAAATTTCAAGCGCGTAGCGCTATAGAGTAACATCTCATTTTTTGCAAGACCCTCGTCTAAAAAAAATGTCTAATCCACAAACTCAAGCTTCACCTTTGGGATTAATCCCGCTTGATGAGCTTCCGCGAAAAAAACCTCCAAAGCCTTGCGCCCTCTTTCACCATAATCAACCGTCAACTCATTCACATACATTCCAATAAAACGATCGGCAAGATTCAAATCGAGGCCACGCCCAAACTGCAGGGCATATTCCACCGCTTCTTGGCGATGTTCCAAACTCAGTTGTATGCTCTTTTTTAATAGGCGGGAAAGATCTTTCATGGCGGCCTCGCCCAAATCGCGACGAACCACATTAGCACCCAGGGGAAGTGGAAGTTGGTGTTTTTCAAACCACCATTTTCCCACATCGACGTACAAACTTAAACCTTCTTTTTGATAAGTCAACTGCCCTTCATGGATGATCAAACCCGCATCATACCTGCCTTCGGCAACCAGGCGAGGAATTTCATCAAAGGCTTCGACCGAAACGTCCAAAATCCCCCCTGTACCCCCCCAATACAATTGTAGCGCCAAATAGGCCGAAGTTTTTTTACCGGGAATGGCAATTTTCATCTCGGAAAGTTTTTTTGATAAATTTTTCTGAGGGCAAATCAGCATAGGTCCATAGTTGTCCCCCATGCTGCAACCGCTGGAAAGCAGGGCGTATTTGTCAGAGACATAAGGAAAGGCATAAAAAGAAATGGCCGTCACCTCGTATTGTCCTTCCATGGCCCTTTCATTCAAGGTCTGGATGTCAGAAAGAATATGCGCAAAACGATAGGGGGAAGTGTCGAATTTATTTTTAGCCAAGGCCCAAAACATAAAGGCATCGTCGGGATCGGGACTGTGGGCAAGATGAATCAGTCTTTGGTTATTTTCCATATCCGGCGGGGTTAGCAAGCGGCTTTTATCTTGTCAAAAGATTAACGACAAAGAAATTTTTGTTCAATTCAGACAACAGCTTCCATTACACACTCCAAAGGATAATCGCTCTTCTGAGCAAGCTGTTTCACTTGAGCTACTTTGGTTCGAGCAACATCATAACTGAATACGCCACAAATCCCCCTGCCTTTCTGATGTACATCCATCATCAAACGGGTGGCTTCTTCTATATTTTTATGGAATACAGTTCGAATGAGCCAAACAACAAACTCCATAGGGGTAAAATCATCATTGAGTAAAATCACACAATACATTTTAGGTTTGGAGACCCGAATTTCTTCCTCAATGGCCACCTCCGAATCATAATCGGATTCCCAATCGCCAGGATTTTTTGGAATGTCTGGTAAGTTTTTCTCCGGCATGCTGGCCCTCTAGTAATTTAGCCCAAAAATTCAACCCAAAAGGCCTTATCTCTTTTTCATTCGATAATACAAAGCCAGATAGGTAACTCCAGAAAACATAATAAGATTGAGGATTGAAAAAACTCTAAACACCTCATCCACAGATCTTAGCCCTGCAGGTAGCATAAAAAGCAAACAAAAGAAAACACCTAAAACCCAGGCCAAGCTTAGATCATCGGAAGATTTGCGCTGGATCAAACGCAGCATGAGAGGAATATTAAAAATAGGAAGAGCAATGGAAGCCAACAGCCCTAGTTGATCAAGCAGGGGGATCCTCATAAGTTAAACCTGTCCTAAATTGTTAAGGCAGTGACTCTATCCTTCAAACACTCTATAAACTTTTCCTGAGTATTCAAGGCCGGCATCAGCTCGTATTGTGTTCCACCCCACTCTTTTGCCATGTCTCCATACAATTTTTTCAACTCATATAAAGTTTCGGAGTGATCGGAAACAAAACTGATGGGAATGGCGAGGATATATTTCTTGCCCTGCTCTAATATCAGTTTTTCTAAAGTTCGGACGGTCTTGGGTTCCAACCATTTTAATGGCCCTACCTTACTTTGATAAGAAAGGCTGTGAGAGTTGGGAAGATTCAATTCTCGCAAAACCAATTCTTTTGATTTCAAAATTTGGTCTTCGTAAGGATCTCCCGCCTTTATTTCTTTTACAGGCACCCCATGGGCACTAAACAGAAGATGCACCTGGCTTCGCACAGCTTCTGGAAAGCGCCCTAAGCCTTCTCGTATCCTAGCGGCCGAGGATTGGATATAAAGAGGATGATCGTGATAATCTTTCACCCATTTTTCTTCCTCAAATTTCATCTTCATTTTTTTACATTGGAGTTCCCATTCACGTTCGCTAGATCGGGTAGTCGTATAGGAATAGTGAGGATAAAGAGGCAGCAGGATGACTTTTTGAATTCCTTCACGCCTTAAAATACTCAAGGCATTTTGGGTGAGCGGATACCAATAGCGCATGGCAACAACGACTTTGAATTGTGTGTGAGGTCCTTTGTTCAATCTCCTTTCCAACTCCCTCGCCTGATCCAACGTCAAATCGATAATCGGAGATTTCCCCCCCATGTACTCAAAATACGGACTACTTTTTTTTGCACGTCGAGAAGATATAAATCTGGCTAGAGGCTTGCGAACTAAAGAAGCCAAAGGAAAAGTAAAAATATTGGGATCTAAAAAAAGATTATATAAAAAAGGTTGAACGGCCGCTAAATTGTGAGGACCACCAAGATTAAAAAGAACCACGCCAATTTTTTGCATCTTACACTGTCCTGGAAAACACAGGTTTTTCTTTCATCATCTCACCCAGGTAAGCATCAAAAACCATCACAATGTTTCGAATCAGCAAGCGCCCCATTCCTTCAACGAAAATCTTTTTATCTTTTCGGATCACAAAACCATCGTTGATAAATTCAGCAAGTTTGGGAAGACTTTCGGCGAAATAATTTTCAAAAGAAATGTTAAACTCTTTCTCAATTTCTTTTTCATCCAGCTCAAAATCACACATCAAAGTCATGATCACTTTTTTTCGGATGTGATCGTCTCGGTTCATGCGATAACCCACAGAGGTCGCAAAATGACCTTCCGAGATGGCCTGATAATATTCAGGCAATGTCTTTGCATTTTGCGCATAGACCTCATTCAATTGACTAATCGCGCTCATACCCATCGCATAGACTTCGGTTCCAGCCTTGGTAGAATAGCCCTGAAAATTGCGGAAGAGAGTTTTGTTTTTTTGCGCAATCGCCAGTTCATCTGTGGGTTTTGCAAAGTGGTCCATTCCAATATATTGATACCCCGCGGCTTGCAGTTTTTCGATGGTCATTTTGAGAATCATTAATTTTTGATCGGGCGTAGGAAGATCTTCGGCCTTGATAAGATTCATGTGCTTCTTCAACCAGGGCACATGCGCATAATTAAAAATGGCCAAACGATCGGGATTGATTTCAATAATTTTATCGAGCGTTTTTTCAAAGCCCTGCAAGGTCTGAAAGGGCAATCCATAAATAAGATCCAGATTAATACTGTGAAATCCCAGTTCCCTACCCCAGTCTACTGCAGCACGAGTAACACTCTCCGGCTGTAGACGGTTCACTGCTTTCTGTACCCTCTCTTCGAAATCTTGGACACCCATGGACAAACGATTAAAGCCGGCTTCTTTAAGTGCCACAATGTGATCCCGTGTGAGATCGCGTGGATCAATCTCAGAACTGGCTTCCAGTTCTTTTTGATCAAAATTAAAATGGTTTTGAATGAGTGAACCTAAATGACGAATTTCGTCGGGATTAAGATAAGTAGGCGTTCCCCCGCCCCAATGCAATTGATAGACAGGGCGATTTTTAGAGACATGTTTTGTGACGAGTTGAATTTCTTTTTCGAGGTAAGTGAGATAATCGGCAATCTTTTGACGCTCATGCGTCACCATCATGGTGCAACCACAAAAGTAACAGAGGGTGTCACAAAAGGGGATGTGAAAATAGAGAGAGAGTGGCCCCTGATTTTTTTTATTGCTTTGCCGAAGCTCCTCTTCAAATTGCGCCGGGCCAAAATCTTTGGAAAACTTGGGAGCCGTAGGATAGCTGGTATAACGCGGCCCGGGCTTGTCGTAACGCTTGAGAACCTCAAGATTAATTTTGGAAATCATTCGTTCCCTATTATTTTTAAATAAGAATTGGCCCATTCGGCTCTAATGCAACATCCACCGCAGCAAGGGATTGCCTAAATATCGATGCAATCCTAGCCCAGTTAATAATTGCCCAGAAATTGCTCCAGCCACAAATGAGCCTAAGGGTGCAACAACTTCATGTTGTCCTAAAAGTGGACTATAATAGGGCAGCAGTTTAAAGCCACTGTCCACTCTTGTAATTCTAAAATAACTATAAATAGCACAAGTCGCCAAAATATTAGTCACTGCATGACCCAGGGATAATGTGGCAAGAGAGACCGCATGATCTTGCCAAGACATGGGCAGATCTTTTGTTTCAGAATAATGATCATAAAAGGCTAAACCCACCAGTACTCCCAGGGCACCCAAACCTGAGATCACCCTCTGTACGGGTGCCCCTTCCAGAACGCCTATGTGACAAATACTACCCAGGGTATATCCTGCTAAATGGCCCCATTGAGTTGAAAAAACATTTTCTCTTGGTTGTAACCTGCTTGTAAACAAATTCCACGCTTGATCTTTTTGCGAAGGGTCTAAATGAGTAAAACTATCCAAATATCTAAAATATTCATCCCTTTCGAGCATCTGCTCGGTTCCTGGATTTGCAAAAGGGCCACTATTTGCCCGCCATGCCTGATGCAAAAGAGCAGAATCAACACCATTACCAACATCATGCAAACAAATACTGTCTGGCATAAAAGTCTCCTTTTTTAACACCTACTTTTTTTCTCTCGACAACTCTCACTACTATTTTCGGCAGTGCGTCAAAAAAGTTGCTAATTTATTTTGAACTTATTTCTTTTACACACTTCACCAAATATTTTGCATTTTCGGGAGAAACGTCCGGTGTAATTCCATGCCCCAAATTAAAGATATAAGCCTGTTTGGAATTAAGCTGCGATAATACCTGGGCCACTTCTTCTCGAATCACTTTGGGAGGAGATAATAATACGGTCGGATCCAAATTCCCTTGAATAGCAATTTTCTTCCCCAAAATTTTTCGGGCCCAGGATAAATCGACGGTCCAATCAAGACTGATTCCATTGGCGCCACAGCTCTTTATTTTTTCGAGGTACTGCCCTGTGCCTTTCGCAAAGAAAATGATGGGGATCATGTCTGACGACGAAACACGCTTATTTTTAATCCCCGCAATCACCTCTTCTACATAGGCTAGAGAAAACTCCAAAAAATCAGGGGCAGAAAGCACACCCCCCCAGGAATCAAAAATCTGTACGGCCTGAACACCCGACTCAATTTGGTAGTTCAGCAAATCAATAACCGCACGAGTGACTTTTTGGAGTAATTGATGCGCCAGTTTTTTATTTTCGTAGAGAAGTTTTTTTACCTGTTTGAAATCTTTGGTTCCCTGCCCTTCCACCATGTACGCCATCAAAGTGAAGGGAGATCCGGCAAAACCAATAAGAGGAATTGCCTCCTCCTTATACTCCCCCCTCCCTCGAGGGGATGGGGTGTGGGGGCGGGTGATATTTCTTTCATCCAACTGCTTCCGTACTAATCGAATTGCCTTCCCTAAATAATCGTAGGCTTTTTCGGGTTTAGGAATACTCAGCTTTTTAAGATCAGTCGAGCTTTGGATAAGCGGAAACAAACGTGGCCCCATTTTTTCTTCGATAGTTAGTCCCTGTCCCATTGCTTCGGGGACAATAAGAATATCCGAGAAAATAATGGCTGCATCCACACCCAAATAGTCGACAGGCTGCAAAGTGACTTCTGCCGCAAGTTCTGGGGTTTTGCATAATCCCAAAAAAGTGGTTTTGGATCGAATGGCACGATACTCCGGCAGATAGCGCCCTGCCTGACGCATAATCCAAACGGGTGCACGAGAGGTTTTTTGTCCAAGACAGGCTTGGAGGAAGAGGCTATTTGGGTTCATAAAATTGGATTTCCTGTATTTTTAAAATGCTCCAACATCTTTCGCGGATCATCCGTTATAAGACCTTCCACTCCACTTTCCACAAGAGCCCTGGCTTCGTCTACTTCATTCACCGTCCACACCCAAATTTTTTTATTTTTCTTTTTCAGTTTTTCCAAGAGCTTTTTATCCGCAAGCACACGAGAGGGATGATAGGAATAAGGCTGAAACAGAAAGTCAAAAGCTGCCCGTGTGGAAAAGGGATCTTGTCTTTCGTAGAACAAATAACCACGTTTAATCTGCGGAGCAATCTGCCTCATGCGACGAAGGGCAAAAATATTGAAGGAGGAGACCAGCATATTTTCTTGCATCTTAAAATCCTGTATCAGACGAAATAATTTTTGCTCGCGACCCTCCGCAAAAATATTTTCTCCTTTAATTTCCACATTGATCCAAAAATCTCTGCCTAAAAGATCAAACACTTCAGCCAAAGTGGGAATTTTTTCTCCCTGGCCAAAATCAATTTGTTTCAATTCTTTGAGAGTATGCCCAGAAATTTTTCCACTATGGGAAGTGAGCAGCGACAAGTCTTCATTGTGAGTCACCACCAAATGGCCATCAGCGCTGACTAAAATATCCAATTCTACACCCTGAGCCCCCATTTTTTTTGCGAGATCAAAAGCCGCTAAGGTATTCTCAGGTGCTTTAAGACGCGCACCGCGGTGGGCAATGATAAGGGGATGTGTGGAAGACTTAAGATTCACGCCAAGCTAAAGAGCAAAATTCAACCATTTGGGCAAAGTTTTTTTTTGAATCAAAAAAAAGTGGATCAATCTTCTTCAATTAAACCTAATTGGTGTGCACCAAAGTACAATGCGCCAAATACTGCAGCAGCACCTAAAGCGTAAATGGCTCCCACTTTTACACCTCTGGAAGCATAAGTTAAAAGTGATTTATAGAAAGCTCTATTAATTACAAACTGAGAACTTCTTTCACAGATAGGAATATATCTTCCAAGAAAATTGTAGCCCTGAACCAAGGGAATACTTCTCCCAAAGTGAACGAGGGTTTCTGCTACTTGTGCATTACGTTCAACTCTTCTTAAGTTTATTAAATTGCTCAAAGTGAGGGCGCCACTTACTTGTGTCATTACAGCCGATTGTCTTGCCACTTCTGCTGCAACCGCTGCCAATTGCTTACTCGCCGCTGTAAGCAACCAGGCAGTGCAAAAAACAGAAGAGGCGGCTGAAGTTGCTTTGTTTTCTACGCTCCTATATTCAAGGGGGGCATAAAATCCAGTATAGTAACGAAACCAGCCTCGAGTAAATTGATACAAGCCATAGGCTGCAGCAGCAGTAATTGCAGCACCAAGAAGCATATTTCCTGCCCCACCCCCAAATGCGCGAGGGATATCCCTGACAAACATCCTGCCAAAAAAACCTATAATTGATTTTTGTTCAAAGTTGAAAGGATGCCTAAGAGTATGCCACATCCACCCTCTACTAGTACCATCTAACAGAGCGACCCCGAAAATAAAGGGACGTGTAAAACCAAAATATCTATCATAAGTTGCCGCTTCATTACGCCGACGAATAATTTCAATATTGTTTTGAATACTTGCTCTGTTTGAATTGGCTGAATTTGAGCTCAGTTGATGAATGGCTCTGTCATTGCGGGGTCTAAAGACAAGCACACCTATTTCACTTGCCGTGTAATTGTGTGTAAACAGGTTCCAAATCAAACCTTCTCCGCCTGCAATACCTGCCACACCGCCAACGGCACCGGCTAGCGCCGGAAATAGATTTCCGATGATAAATACTTTTCTGAAAGTTTCCCATCCCGCATAACTCGCACTCCACAAATGCGCCCCACCCCGCGTCACATTCCATCTCAGAAAATTGGTCACAGAATTCCAGTGGGGTCTCTCTCTCCATTCCGCATTTTCAGTATCTGTAAATCTTCTTTCGCCTGTTAACAAACGAGGATCAATATGCCCATCCATAAACCAAGCGGATGGAGTAGAATTAATTCCAGAGATTTCTTCTTCACTAAAAGTATTGTAATCCTCAAAAACATGTCGAATACCCTCCGTCAAAGAAAGAGGGTGAGTGGAAGTATTTTGAGAAATGGCCAAACTTTGATGTCTTTGCCTTAAAATTTCGGGATTCGCGAAGTAATTGAGGATTTTGAGTCCTTCTTCACTATTAATGGCATAACGCCGATCTCCAAAAGAAACTGAATAAGAGTCTTGTGCATCTAGTTTACCATCATGATTAACATCTATGGCTTGAAGCTGATGAACAGATTCAAATTGTTCTGGAAGGTCCGAGCGATTTATCAATGGATCATGAACCCCAACCAATTGATGAGAAACCACCGAAAATTCATAGCTATTTTGAGTATCGGATGCAATCATACTTATTTATCTCCTTGGTACCCAATCCTTTCGGCAAATCCTCTAAAAAGTTGCTAAGATTTTTTATTTTTTTTTACCTCACTAAATTTCATAAACAAACTCTCTCCCTGGCCAGATGGCTCGAAAACGAATCGAACGGTTTTCTGCCCCCCCCACCACACCCCAGGCCAGTGCAAGACATTCCATCTGGGCTTCCACGGTCATTTTGCCTGAAAGTCCTACAACCACTTCTTCCACCTCTAAATCATAAGCGGTTTTTGCAATGGCGTAATAGGGATCTTTGGCAGGCACCAGAAGGGGCAACACTTTCTTTCCACTTTTTTCGGCAAGATTGACAATTTGGGTGAGCAGACTTTGTTCTTCGGGAAACAGTTCACGAAGCTCTGCTTCCATTTGGTAGGGTTTTTCAATTTTTGCCGCCATCACGACACAATCGCTGGTTAGGGAATCCAACTCTGAAAGCAAAAGCTGAACATGATAGAGATTGTTGGGATCTCGTGCGGCAATCAATAGGCGTCTTTCTTTCTTCAAACTACAACTTTCAGGGCTAATCGATTCTTGAAAACTAAGGTTCACCTGCTCCTGAAATTCCACACCGTTTAAACTTTCAACTTTTAAATGAACAATTTTTCCATGAGTTTTTTCGGAAATCGTAAACAGTATAAAAAAAGCGGCTGTAAAGAGTAAGCCCCATTGTGTGGCCAAGGGCTTGCTAAACAGATTTACAATCGCCAAAGCCAACAAAGCTAAAAATATAAAAAATAAACCTACGGGCAATTCAATTTTACCCAAGCGAAGATTGAAGGGAACTCTCCATTCTCTAGGACTGGGATCTTGAAAGCGAAGCATCAGCATGGCCAAGGCCTTTAAGGTAAAACTCCAAATGACTCCAAAGGCATAGGCTTCTCCCAGAGAATAAATATCGCCTCGACAGGCAACCAGGGTAAAAAGTTGCAAAAACAAAATCATGTAAAGCAAACGGTAGTTCGTTCCATAACGCTGATGCGGTTTTCGAAACCAGTCGGAAAGCACTCCATCTTCGGAAACACGGCACAGCACTCCATTGCAGCCCACCATAGAAGTATTCACGGCGCCTGATAATAGCAAAAATCCTACAAACACCACAGCACCATGGAGCAGCATCCGGATGGACAGAGGGCCCACCACGTGCATCGCCAAACCGCCGAGCAAGTTCTCAGAATATTCCGATATCCGCAAATCATGGGGGATGATCATCACGGCACAAAAAGTGAGAATGGCGGTAAACACAAAGGCAAAGCTGCCGATGAGAATGGCCGTCTTTTTTAAATTTTTTAATTTGGGGGCCTCTACTTCGCGATAAACCTGGGCCAAAGATTCTTCTCCACTCATCGCTAACAAGGAATGCCCTAAGCCTATCAGCACCGCCACCCAGGTGAGAGTTTTTAATTTGTCAAAATGGGCCAGCCAGCCCATGGAATCTTCGGAAAGCTTGACATGTAAGGAAGGAAGTGCCGGATGCTGGACCCCTATCGTCCAAAGAGAAAAAATGAGAAGAATAAGCCCCACCACACAGGTGACGAGAAAAATCTTCAGGGCTTTGTCACTGGATTCCTCTATTCCAATAATATTTTTTCGCCAAAAATAGAGCAAAATACTTCCGGCAACCAGCACGGAACCGAGCACATAAGGAACATGATAGGAAAGATGAAAATATTGAAAAAGTTCGTTGATATAACTGACCAAATACTGCCCCGCAGAAACCGCACTGATCGGTCCCGTCAGTATGTAATCGAACACCAAAGCCGAAACGGCAAACTTGGCCAAGGTACCTCCCATCGCCTCTTTGACAACTTTATAAACTCCCCCTCGCACAAACATGGAACAGGACTCTACATAAACCATACGCACGAGATTGGCAAAAAGCATGATGGCCAAAATGAACCAGGGTGCGGCTTCTCCGATAGCCTTCTCAGCAATCCCTCCGGCATAAAAGGCAGAAGAACCCAAATCGCAAAGCACAATAGCCCCGGCTCTCCAGAAAGAAATAAAAGAAAGCATGGCGGTAGTGACTAAAATAACTTTAGTTTTGGGTGTTGCACTCACATTGGGATTTGGCATAGATCCCCGTAGCTATAGTAGGAAATTATTTTTGGCAAATTGAATGTGTAAACCCATTTTATGAATACAGAAATCGACCTCCATGGACTTCGCTTGCACGAAGCCGAAATGGTAGTGATGAAATTTTTGGATCAACTTTATTGCCAGGAGGAAGGCAGCGGACGCATTATTCACGGTTTTGGAGTGATTGCCGAAAAATTACCGCAGTGGTTAAAAAATTATCCCTATGTAAAACGCTTCGAACGGGCACCTTTTAATTTGGGGGTAACTCTGGTGTTTATGGATATTATCTAAGAAAATATGGCTAAAACTCAAACAATTTATTCCTGCCAAAACTGCGGTTATCAAACACCCAAATGGTTGGGCAAATGTCCCGATTGCAACAAGTGGAACAGCTTTGCCGAAGAAACAAAAAGTACTAATACCCCCACCGCCTCGCGTTACAGTGACCCTGCCTTTTTCACGATTAGCAGCGAGGTGAAATCTATCGATGAAGTACAAATGGAAAACATCGCACGATTTAGTTCCGGTAATTCGGAGTTGGATCGCTTGCTGGGTGGCGGGATAGTCCCTAGTTCTCTGGTTTTGCTGGGAGGTGATCCCGGCATAGGAAAATCCACTCTGGTTTTGCAGACCGTGGGTCACGTCGCCAAAACAGACCCCGTGCTTTATATCTCGGGTGAAGAATCAGCCTCGCAGATTAAAATGCGCGCCGAGCGTTTGGGGATTCACTCCAAAAATCTTTTTGTGTGTTCCGAAAACAACCTGCGCAAGGCCTTAGAGTTTGTCGAAAAAATTAAACCCAAACTTTTGATTGTCGATTCCATTCAAACCATTTTTCTACCCGAACACGAATCGGCCCCCGGCTCTCTCACTCAAGTGCGAGAGTGTGCAGGAAAACTGCTCTATCTCACCAAATCAAAAACTTTATCAACTTGGATCATCGGTCACATGACGAAAGAAGGCATGATCGCCGGACCCAAAGTTTTAGAGCATCTGGTGGATACCGTTTTGTATTTTGAAGGAGACAAAGGCCAGGCCTACCGTTTGCTACGTGCGAACAAAAACCGTTTTGGATCCACCAATGAAGTGGGCGTCTTTGAGATGACTTCAGCTGGTTTGCTGCCCATCGACAATCCCTCAGCGCTCTTTCTTTCCGGAAGCTCCGAGAAAACTCCGGGCTCGGTAATTGTCTCAAGTCTGGAAGGTTCACGACCTTTTTTGGTGGAAGTTCAAGTGCTAGTTTCCAGTTCAAATTTGGCCATGCCTCGCAGGGTTTCCCTGGGTGTGGATGGAAATCGCCTCGCTCTACTCATCGCTATTTTAGAAAAAAATTTAGGCTACAGCATCGGCGGACAAGATGTTTTTTTGAACGTAGTTGGGGGGCTGAAACTCAGCGAACCCAGCAGCGACCTTGGAATCCTGGCCGCTCTCCTCTCTTCGTTTCGCAATCATGCACTACCGCAAGAATCGGTTTACATAGGTGAAGTGGGCCTTGGCGGAGAAATACGCCCTGCCCCACAATTGGAACTGCGACTCGCAGAGATTGAGCGTTTGGGATTTAAGCAGGTTTATATTTCAGAAAAAAATACAAAGATTAAAAAATCTTCCAAGATGGAAATTAAGACCTTGAAAACAGTGGGACAGCTGGCAGATTTACTATTTTAGCTCATTAAGGAAATACACCGAGTCTATTTTAAGTTCTCCAATTCATTTTTAAAACCGGAAGATAAAATGGGAAATCGACACCAGGTTTTGGGGTCCAGACTTTCGTCATCCAGATGAAAAGACAGCGCATAGCGTTCACGCTTCCATTGACTTTTACACCACAAATCGAAGAAGCGCCGGGTCCAATTCTTAAGCTGCTTCTTCTCGTAAGCTGGAAATTTTTGCTGCACCTGATTTAAACATTCTTGGGGCGAATGTTTATCGCGAATGGCCAAGGTCTCCAGGGCATCCAACACCACATAAGGCATTAAATCGCCCTCGTCACTTTGATGTTCGGAAAGTGGCTTTAATTCAGCACTAGGGGGCAGTTGATTAATCAGAGCAAGCTCAGGAATGGCTTGCAGATTTTCAGGACCTTGGGTCTCAAACCATTTGAGCCAGGATCTCAAAAAAGTTTTATTCACTCCAGCAATGGGACTCACACTTCCACAGGTATCGCCATCCATAGTCGTATAACCGACGGCCACTTCTGAACGATTACTCGTCGACAATAGCAGCGCATTTTTGAGATTGGCCAGCAACCAGACCGCCGGACCACGCGCGCGAGCCTGAATGTTTTGCAATGCCAGAGGATCGGACTTCCAATTCAATTTTACATCCAAAGCCTTGTTCAACGTATTCACATAAAAAGAAACGCCTTCATCAATATTCCATTCATAAAAAGATAGGCCTAAAACTTGGGCCAATTTTGAGGCAGCAACTTCGGTGTGTTCCGAATTGTTAACGGTTTTTTGATAGACGCAATGCACCCAATCTTTAGAAGAAGTATTTTTATTAAACTGGGGAAGTTTTTTTAAAAACTGTTCTATTCCTAATTCCGTCTGAGCCTCTTGTAAGGCATATTTGGCGAGCATGGCACAGACAGCAGAATCCACTCCCCCGCTCAAAGAGATCACGAAACCTTGCAACTTGCTTTTTCGAAGATAATCGAAGAGGGCCAGACAGAGCACACGAAAGAATTCTTCTTCTTTAATGAATTTGGAGTTTTCCCAGTGTTCCCATTGATGCCCTTCGTTATTCCCGTCAAAGCGGGCATCCGTTTTTAATCCAAAATCAATCCCAACTCGAATGACATTCTCCACTTCAGCAGGATCCACCGGACCACGCATCCCTCTATTCTTCTCCAAATCAATTTCAGCAAAACTCAACTCATAATCCTGAAATGAAAATCGTCTCCCCTGAGCGACAATCTTTCCCTCCGAGGCAATCAAAGCTCCTCCATCAAAAATCAGCCGGCCAGCTTCATTGCCTAACAAGTTTGAATAAACATAAGCCAGACCATATTGAGCCGAGGCCTCCAGAACCAATTTTTTTCGTGTTTCAAATTTACCAAAAGCAAAATGACTGGCACTAGGATTGAACACGATATCCACTTCACGCTTGACCAAATGATGCAGCACACGATTTTTCACCCAGGCTTCCTCGCAGATTTCAAAACCTAATTTAAAAAATCCAAAATCAAAAACCAGATCACCCATTGGAATTTCAAAATCTTGAATTTCTAAAAAAGACCTTTTGCCAATAGGCCAGGCCTTGAACCAACGCCCTTCATAGTATACTCCCTCACTGGCCAGATATTTTTTGGGGAGGATTCCCAAAATTTTTCCATTTCCAAAAAATACCGTCGCATTGTATTGCTCACCCTCGAAGAACAGTGGAAGCCCCGCGTTGACTAAAATATTCTGAGTATGAGGAAGAATTTTTTCCAACATTTGCCAGGACTTTTCATACACCCAGGAAGATAAAAACATGTCTTCGCAACCATATCCGCTGACACACAACTCCGGCAGACAAAGCAAGACAGCGCCTGAAGCTTTTGCACTTTTGATACTTCCAATAATATTTTTAAAATTATTTTCCCAATCCAGTGGGGTTTGATTGAGTACAGCAGACGCTAAATAAATTTTATTCATAGAGACATTTCATAGACTCGATGATGAATCACTTGTCAACATCAACAAAACAAGCCCTTGCCTCCCTCTCAATTATCTGCTGAATATCAAGAATATGAGCAGCAAGACCCAAACCATTCAAGACATGTTCACGCGCATTGCGCCCACCTATGATTTACTGAATCGCACCTTAAGCGCCCGCATTGACGTTCGCTGGCGAAAAAAAGCCATTGCCTATCTTCCTGAAAAAGAAAATCTAAAAATACTCGATTTGTGCGCGGGCACTCTCGATTTAAGCTTGGAAATCTTGAAAAGGTTTCCAAACGCTCAAATTACAGCCCTCGATTTTTCGGCAAAAATGTTGGAACTCGGTGAAAAAAAAATTCCTGCAGATAAAAAATCTCAGGTCAAGATTGTGGTAGGCGATGCCATGGATTTGCAGCAAAACCCCGAAAGTTTTGACGCCGTCCTTTGCGGCTTCGGCATGCGCAATGTGGTGGATAATGCCCAGTCACTCAAAGAAATTTATCAAGTGCTTAAACCCGGTGGACGCGTTATCATCCTGGAATTTTTCAAACCCAACACCCTGCCTGCCAAGATTTTCAATGCCACCTTTGCAAAATTTATTTTGCCTCGTGTGGGCGCTCTTCTTTCCAAAGACAAGGAGGCTTATCAATATCTCTTTAATTCTATTCAAGCCTATAGTTCTCTCGAAGATTTTTTAAAATTGCTGGAACAGAAAAATTTTAAAAATATTCAAAGCAAAAATCTGACCGGTCATATTGCAAGTATTGCAGTAGGAGAGAAACGATGAAACTCGTCATCGCCATCAGCGGCGCTTCTGGCACCATTTACGCCAAACAGCTTCTGGATTTTCTCAGAAACACAATTCATGAAGTTGAAGTGCTTGCGTCAGACAATGCCAAAATTGTCTGGGCCGACGAATTGGAAAGCAAACTGAGTGACATTCCTTTCAAGCTTTTCAGCAACCGCGATTTTAAAGCCCATTTTGCCAGCGGCTCGGCAAAGTATGATCAAATGGTCATTATCCCCTGCAGCATGGGGACCTTGGCCCGAATCGCCAATGGAATTTCGGATGATCTCATCAGCCGTGCTGCCGATGTTTTTTTAAAGGAAAAAAGGAAACTCATTGTAGTGCCACGAGAGACACCGTTCAACTTGATCCACATTGAGAACATGAAGAAACTTGCGCTCGCCGGAGCCACGATTGTTCCGGCCATTCCCTCTTTTTATTCCAAACCTCAAACCGTCTTGGATGTGGTCAATACAGTGGTTTCCCGAGTATTGGATCAAATGGGAATCGAAAATGAACTCATGAAACGTTACGAAGGAAAAACAAGTGCCTCTTCAAAAGATTAAAAACATTCTCGAGCTCATTAAATTTTCTCACAGCATTTTTGCCATGCCCTTTGCATTGGGCTCGATGTTGCTTGCCTCTCAAGGCGCTCCTAGTATGGTCAGCTTTTTTCGCATTGTTTTGGCGGTTTTTTTTGCCCGAACAGCAGCCATGGCCTTTAATCGCCTGGCGGATGCAGAAATTGATACAAACAATCCCAGAACAAAGACCAGAGAAATTCCGAAAGGAATAGTTTCAAAACAATACACCTGGATGCTGGTGGCGTTTTCATCATTGGGATTTATTTTTGTTTCTTACCTCTTGGGAAAGCTTTGTTTTTGGCTTTCTCCCCTGGTTTTATTTATATTGTTTTTTTATTCTTACACCAAACGCTTTACACATTATGCGCAACTCTTTTTGGGACTTTCCCTCGGGATTTCTCCCATCGGGGCATGGATTGCCATCACCAACAATTTATCTGCAACACCGCTCTCTCTGGGATTTGGAGTATTACTCTGGGTAGCGGGTTTTGACATTTTGTATGCCGCGCAGGACTATGAATTTGACAAAGAAAGTGATCTGCATTCTTTGGTCGTGAAACTAGGCATTGAAGAAGCGTTCACTCTTGCCCGGTGGATGCATCTCTTTGCTTTTTTATTTTTTATTCAAACTGGATTAATCGCCGCACTTCATTGGGAATATTATGTAGGGCTGATGATCATGGCACTATTGTTTATTCGTCAACATAGTCTGGTAAGCCCTAAGGATTTATCAAAAATCGACGCCGCTTTTTTTCAGACCAATGGTTTAATTAGTTTGTTGTTTTTAGTATCTGTTTATTTTGGGATTTAAATCTCTTTTATCTCCAAAACCTGACTAATACACTTTCCATCCCAGTGATAAAGAAGATGCTTGTCAATCTGACAATGGCTAATTCGTTGTGGATTAAACACCGCCGCGCATTCGCGATGCTCTAAATCTCTTACACTAGGATAAAGTAAGGCATCGGAATTTTTAGCTTTGAGATGTTTTGCAAGCCTCTGTGAAGCTTGATAGCTCTCATTATCTAAAACTGTTTTGGCGGTGCTTCCCGGGTTTCGAATATCATGGAACAATCCCTTGATTGTGGCCGTAATCACTCGCATTTCTATATTCATTGCTTTTTCCAAAGTAGCTCTCATAAAATTTTCACGATGGTACTTCGTCTCTGCTATGGCAGTTTGAATAAATTTTGCAGCGTAATACACCCCCCAACTTCCATCACTAAAACGACTGCCTAAAGGGTTGAGGTGGATAAATGGCGCTAAAATATAAGTGCGATTTTCTTGTTCAGGAATTTTAGATTCTTCAAAATATTTTATTTCTTGTTTGGCATGTCGCAACCTGTCGTTCGTCATGGCTTCAATTTCAAACAAGGCTTCCCAATCTTCAGGTGAAGAAATTTTTTCAAAGGGGTGAATGGTAGGATATCGGCTGGCAATGATACGAAAACTCGACTTCCATAAAATGCGAGAGAGAGGAATATTCATTTTAACCCCTCTGAGCATCCAGATATTGACGGACAACGTATAAATCAGCCACGCGACCCGAAAGCATACGCTGTAAAGCAGACCTTCCTCCAAAAATAGTTGCGTTGTTGGGCTTTTTAATCCAGGCATCTGCAGCTTCTGCATTGGGAAGTAAAAGATGCAAGTCTTTGTAAATTCCAAAAATGTAGGAAATTCGTTCTAGAGTATCCTCGCTTAAAGTCCCGTTTTTTTCTTTTTTGAATTTGTAGAAAGTAGAATCTGCAGAAATACCCAGCAGTTTTTTTTGCTCTAGCGTGCTCAGATTCCAAGCCTTCTCAACGATATTGAAAAAGGCCTTAAGGGCAGGCCCAGCCAATTGGGGGTCTGTTTTTGATTTGGCCAATGCCTGCAACATAACAACTCCATATATACATCTTTTTTAAGAAATACTCTATATATGGAATATGGTCAAGTCTCTTATTTAGGGCTTATTTTTCACCCATTTTCTATTTCTTCCACATTTCCCACATAAGGCAGTTCGCGGTAATAACCATCCAAATCCAATCCATATCCCACCAGATATTTTTGGGGGACATGAAAGCCCAAATAACGAATTTGAGCGGAGATATCCGGCTTTAAATTCTTGTCGAGCAGGCAACAAATATTTAAACTTTTTGGTCTTTTTGTTTTCAGATGATCGATCAAAAAGCCAAGCGATTTCCCAGTGTCCAATACGTCTTCCACCAATAAAACCTCCTGATTTTCAATGGGCTGAGTCATGTCAAATTCCAAGCGTAAGGCCCCACTTTTCCCCTGCGAGTTATAGCTCGAAACCCTTAAAAAATCGCAACGCAAGGGCAAGTCAATTTGACGTACCAAGTCGGCCATAAAAACAAAGGCTCCCTTTAAAACTCCAATAACAACAAGCTCTTTTCCCTGATAATCCTGACTAATTTGTTGGGCTAACCGGGCAATTCGCTGTTGAAGCTGCTCCTGAGTGAAGAGCACACTAATATTATGTTTCAATTTGACACGATTTGATGGCATGCTGTAAGGCTAGTCCGCTCTAATTTGAGAGGTCAACTGATCTTTGAACCGTTTGAGTACCTAAGAAAAATTTTCAGAAATTCTTTTAGACAAGGCGCCCGACGCAGACTGAGGGCTAAGGAGGAGCAACGCAGTATAAAATAATTTATGGAAGTTTTTACTCATCGCATCCACCAAGCGATGGGGGTAGTCAGGGGGAGAGCAAGATCTTCCCCTGACTTTAGAGAGCCTTGGCTTTGCCAAGGCGAACGAATGGCTCGGTAGCCAAGTGGTAAGGCAGAGGTCTGCAAAACCTTTATACGTGGGTTCAATTCCCACCCGAGCCTTGGATCTTTTTCAAAGAAAGATCGGGTTGCCCGAGTGGTGGAACTGGTAGACACACAGGACTTAAAATCCTGTGATTGGAAACGATCGTGCCGGTTCGATTCCGGCCTCGGGCACTAGACAAAAAAAAGCGCCTAGAATTATTTTTCTAAGCGCTTGACATTACTAGAGATTAACCTAATCGGGGAGACAGGATTTGAACCTGCGGCCTCCAGCTCCCAAAGCTGGCACTCTACCAGTCTGAGTTACTCCCCGGACCCACTGGCAGCTCACCACGCCGGAGCAGAAAATTCAATGGAAATATCTGTGTTCAGTGGATTGTTTCTTTGCGAGGGGAGTACTCCTTCTGTTTTTCACAGATATCCTTTAAATAATGCTGATAATTTTTAGGAATCCAATCCAACGGAGCCACTTGATCCATTATGGTGGACCCCCTGGAATGAGCTAAGAGGCCCTGGCAGTGCATGCTCCTTATTATTGATACTTCATTTTTTGAGAATATGCGGTTCATAAATAATCCCCCTTCCTAGGGCGTATACGTTCTATGACGCCTTGTGTCAATAGGGATAACAAACGGGAATACATCCTAAAAATAGGTTTCTAGAAGGTATCGTTTCAATCTTAAAAAGGCTATTGCTCTGTGAGAAAGCTTGTTTTTCTCTTCAGCACTCAGCTGTGCAAACGTTTTGTTCAAGGAAGGAAAATAAAATAAGGGGTCGTAGCCAAAACCATTTTCTCCGACAGGGACTTCAATTATTTCACCTTGGACCTGCCCCTCAAATACTTTTTGAATATTTTTTTGAAGGTCCACCCAAGCAAGCGCACAAATAAAAGAAGATTTTTTATTTATATTTTTCATTGGACTAGACAAATATTCTTTAAGCACTTTTTTCAAGTTTTCTGCATCACTCGCTCCTTCGCCAGCATAGCGGGCAGAGTAAATCCCTGGGCGGCCTTCCAGGGCATCTACACTAAAACCACTATCATCAGCCACGGTAACAAAGCCCGTTTGTTGGGCAATAGCATGGGCCTTAAGCAAGGCATTCTCCCGAAAGCTGAAACCTGTCTCTTCCGCCACTTGAATATGGGAAAACTCTTTTAAGCAGACCCATTCAATAGGTAGACTTTCCAAGATCTTGGTAATTTCTTTAAGCTTGTGCAAATTTTGGGTGGCTAAAACGACTTTAAGCTTATCCATATTGAGGCATATTGTCGGGTATAGCGGCTAAATTTTCAAAGCGGGTATAATGGCTAAGGAAAGCGAGTCTCACCATACCGATGGGGCCGTTCCTTTGTTTTCCAATAATGATTTCAGCAACCCCTTTATCCACGCTATTCTTATTGTAGACTTCGTCTCGATAAATAAAGGCAATCACGTCGGCATCTTGTTCAATAGCCCCCGATTCACGCAAATCGGAAAGTTGAGGACGTCGGTCAGCACGGTTCTCAACACTACGATTCAACTGCGAAAGCGCAATCACTGGCACACTCAGTTCTTTGGCGAGGGCCTTTAGAGATCTGGAAATTTCTGAAATTTCCCGTTCACGACTATCCGAATGTTGGGCCGCACGCATCAGTTGCAAATAGTCGACCACAATCAAACCTAAATTATTTTCTTTTTTTAAACGGCGGGCCTTGGCTCGCATTTCCAAAATGGACAAGGCTGGGGTATCATCAATAAACATGGGTGCACGAGAAAGTTTATCGGCAGCTTTGGTAAGACGGGTCCAATCGTCATGATTTAAAAAACCACCCCGAAGTTTAGAACCGTCCACTTTTCCTAAACCGCACAGCATGCGCTGAACCAGTTGTTCTTTACTCATTTCCAAGGAAAAAACTGCGGTACAGACACCGTGGTCACAAGAAGCATTCTCAACCATATTTAAGGCAAGAGCCGTTTTCCCCATGGAAGGACGACCAGCGACAATAATAAGATCAGAGGATTGAAGTCCACAAGTCAGCCGATCCAGATCTCGAAAGCCGGTGGGCGTTCCGGTGAGTAAGCCTTTTTTTTCATGTAGACTTTCGATGTCTTTAAAGGATTGTTTGACAATGTCTTTGACGGGATAAAAAGATTGATGGGATCTTTTTTCGGAGACACGAAAAATAATTTGTTCGGCGTTGTCTAAAAAAGAATCAATGTTATCGATGGAATCGTAACCTTGGCTGATGATTTCTGTGGCCGCATGAATAAGCCCTCGCAACACAGCCTTCTCTTTGATGATACGCGCATAACTGACAATATTTGCCGAAGAAGGAAGTAAATCGACCAGAGAAGACAAGTAAGTATAGCCCCCTATTTCCTCTAGGGCTCCCGAACGCTTCAACTCATTGGCCACCACTAACAAATCGGTGGGCTCCCCTTTTTCGAAAAGGGTAACCATGGCATGAAAAATTTTACGATGAGATTCCCGGTAAAAATCATCCGGGATGATGAACTCAAGCACCTTACCCAAGGCATCCGGATCAATTAGAATGCCCGCTAAGACAGACTGCTCCGCCTCATGATTATGAGGGGGTGTTTTGTAAGGGTCTGAATTGGAAGGATGCAAAGCACGGCCTCCGGCCTCTTTACTTTTTCACGACTTGAACTTTTATTTTTGCACTCACATCACCTACCAAACGAACCGACACCTCAAAATCTCCCAGACGTTTTATGGGCTCGGCAATATGGATCAAGCGCCTGTCCACTTGAATTCCTTGGGCTAATAATGCCTCTGCAATTTCATGGCTAGTCACTGAACCAAAGAGTTTGCCCTCTTCTCCCGCTTCTTTGGCAACACTCACTGACAAAGCTTCGATTTTAGCCTTGTATCCTTCGGCCTCTTTCACTCGCTTCGCTTGCTGACCTGCAATCACTTTTTTGTGATGTTCCATTTCAACAATATTTTTTGGATTAGCAATCACTGCCTTCTTTTGAGGAAGCAGAAAATTTCTGCCGTATCCTTCACGAACCTTTACGATGTCACCCGCTTTGCCTAAATTATAAATATCCTCTTGTAAAATCAGCTGCATAAAATCCTCCAATATATCCTCTCATTCACCCAGAGGCATTATGCCTTGGGTAAAACTGCATTCAATTTTCTAAAATCAAACCAGGCATCTAGGATGCCCATTAAAGAAATCAACAAAAGCAGGGGTTGAAATACTAAAAACAAACTCAAATATCCCAAAACTATCACCCAAGTCTCTAAAGCAAAACGCCTCAAATAAAGATGCAACACCGCGAGGCCCTGGAAAAAAAAGGCAAAGGTAAAAAAAACAAAAAAATTAACCAAAACAGCTTCAACTTCAAAACCCCCCAAGAGATAAGAATTACCCAAGTACAAAGCAAAAGTAGCGATAAAAAACCAAACCCAGGTAAAAGGCAAAACCATAAGTTCGAAAGGCTGGACTTTTACTTCAAACAAGTGACGAAATAATCCCTTACTGAGAGAATCATTCAAGGCCACCATAAGCATCAAGAAACAAAATAAAAAACCCGGGGAAACTAAAACCAAGGTCTGCAACAGTAAATCTCGATTTGACTTTAAAAACAAAACCTCTTCCCCTTCAAACTGTTTGGGCATCTGCAAAACCAAATCAAAACTCTTTCCCAGGTAATTTTTCATCAAGGCAACAAGTTCGAAAAAATTTCCTTTCGAAAGAAAAATTGTAAGGCCTACAAGAAGAACAAAAGAAAAGGCCGCAACTTTCAGGACTAAATGAAACCATTTTTGAGGAAACTGGCTTTGATACGCGAGCATCAAACCCGTAGCCATCAAAACCATCCAATAATAAAACATCCCCCAGGCAACACCTTTTATTCCGAAAAAATCGTAATAAGCAAAACCTGGTGTCCATGAAAGAGAACTAAAAACCTTGCGTAGTATTTCTGGAGAAATGCCCAATTTGAAAACCAGGCCAAAGATTAAGACAAACTCCAGCAACAGCATCGCCGAAAACAGAAAGCTCTTCAGTAAGGAAAAACGCTTAGAAATGTAAAAGAGCAGCAGCGGTGTTAAATAAACAAACACACCACTAAAAAAAAGAAACAGTACAATCAAATTACAAAGCGCTAAATTTAGCCCGCGTTCTCGCATGGACCTCCAAACTTCTAGCGTTGAGTGGAAGTGAAGGGCACTAAGGCCATCACCCGAGCCCGTTTAACTGCCGTAGTCAAATGACGCTGATGAAGCGCACAGTTTCCCGAAATGCGACGAGGAATAATTCGCCCTCTTTCCGAAATAAAAAAGGACAACATTTTGCCATTCTTAAAATCAAGTTTAAACTCTTTATCACCACAATAACGGCAACTTTTTCTTCGAACAAATTTTCTTCGGGTGTCATTGTTAGCGGAATAATTATCGTTTCTATCATTTCTATCGTTTCTGTCATTCCTGTCATGTCTATCGTAGCTCATAGATTCTCCTTTTCTCGCTTAGGCGACGTTACGGTCATATTCATCATAGGTGCTGAGTACCGGGACAAGGGGATTTTTCACCCTTTCCTCGACATTCGCTTCATCGGAAAGTTTTACAGTAATGAATTTTAAAACACTGTCTTCGTATTTTAAAATACGTTCTATTTCAGCCACCAAGCCCCCCTCACCGGCATAGTTGATCCACACGTAAACTCCCTGGTCCTGTTTTTGAACAGGATACGCAAGGCGTCTTTTACCCAAGTTAAAGGTTTGAAAAAGTTGCCCCTTAAAATTTTTGATAATTTCGCCAAGGCGGGTATTGAAGGTTTCTACTTTTTCGGGAGTAGAATCGTATTGAAGCAGAAAGAGGGTTTCATATTCTTTCATTAAGATCTCCTTTTGGACCAAAGGGCTTCCGTATTTACGAAAACCAAGGTGAATTAAGAATGGCAAAACTTTAGGGCGGCCTCTATACCAACTGATATCCAAAGATCAAGGCCTTTAAAGAACTTCTTCTTGATTTTTTCAATTTCCTCAAGCTCATATTTAGTAAAACGCTCGAGGACATACGAAACAACCTGCTCACTTCGTTGCGGCCTGCCTATTCCCACCCGAAAGCGTGAAATTTCCTGAGTCCCCAAACAACATTGTACCGAATCTACCCCACGATGCCCTGCAGGTCGGCCTTTACGGACTAATTTCAGGACAGCAGGTTCCAAATCGAGCTCATCGTGCACCAAAATAAGATTGGAAAGATCTAGTTTGTAAAACTGCACGATCTCCAAAACTGCCTCTCCACTCAAATTCATATAAGTCTGGGGAAGCGCAAACAAACAGCGCTGGCCCTCGATCTGGGCCTCTGCAATAAGCGACTTAAAGGATTTTTTAGCAAAAGAAAAAGACTTTTCTTGGGCGTAGGCCTCAAGCAAATCAAACCCAATATTATGCCGCGTTCCCTGATAATTCGTCCCTGGATTGCCCAATCCCACAATGAGCTTCATATTTGCTACTTCTTATCACCCTTGGCTTCTGCTTTTTTGGCTTCAGGCTTTTTAGCCTCCACTTTTTTGGCATCAGGCTTCTTAGCCTCTTCCCCTTCAGCAGGCTTCTTGGCTGTAAGCACTTCGGGCTCAGCTGCTTGGGCTACAGCGGCCACAACCACTTCTTCTTTAGGAGCAACGATAGAAATAAGGGTATAATTCACATCGTGGGGGATCTCTATCCCCTCGCTTAATTTTAGGTCGTTCACGTGAACAGAGCTTCCAACTTTTAGAGAAGTAACATCGACGGGAATGCTTTTTGGGATAGCCGTAGGCAGACAAATGACAGGGACTTCTCGGCGGATAATTTCCAAGATCCCCCCTTCTTTGACGCCTTCAGCCTTACCCACCACTTCGATTACCACATCCACGCGAATTTTTTTATTCAGGTCAATTTTCAGGAAATCGAGATGTGTATATTCACGGGTGAGGACATCTGCCTGGTAATCTTTTATCATGGCCATGAGGGCCTCATGACCCTGAATTTTGATATTGATCAGTGTATTTTGCCCAGTGGAACTGGAAGCCAAAGCGGTCTTGAATTCTTTAGGATCCACTTGTACCAGAATATTTTCAAAACCCTTCCCGTAAATCACCCCGGGAATTTTCCCGGCGGCCCTCACTCGCCTTGCGACACCTTTTCCACCTGCTTTTCGGGCCTCTACAGTTAATTGAACTTGATCCATAAAAACTCCTTTAGACAAATAATGATGAAACAGAATCTCCAGTGTTAATTCGGCGCATCGCCTCGGCCAGAAGCTTAGAGACCGACAAAACGCGGATCTTAGAACAACGTTTTGCTTCTTCTGTCAAGGGGATGGTGTTTGTGACCACCAATTCATGAAGCACCGAGTTTTGAATTCTTTCCAGGGCTTTTCCCGAAAGGATGGGATGTGCGATACATGCCGAAACGATTTTCGCCCCACGTTCTTTGATGGCTTCTGCCGCTTGTGTAAGGGTGCCAGCCGTATCCACCATGTCATCCACAATAATGGCTGTTTTACCCTCCACCTCTCCAACCACATGCATGACTTCACTCACGTTGGGTGAAGTACGGCGCTTGTCAATAAGGGCCATTCCTACCCCCAAACGCTTCGCATAGGCACGTGCGCGTTCCGCCCCACCCGCATCGGGAGAAACAATCACCAAATCCCCTTTATAATTTTCCTTGATGTGCTCGAGTAAAACAGGGGTTGCAAAAAGATGATCGAAGGGAATGTCAAAAAAACCTTGAATTTGTCCGGCATGCAAATCGGTAGCAAGAATTCGATGCGCACCCGCAGCAGTTAAAAGATCTGCAACCAGTTTTGCAGTAATGGGAGTCCTGGGTTGAACTTTACGATCCTGCCTGGCATATCCATAATAAGGAATGACGGCCGTAATACGTTCTGCCGAGGCCCGCTTAAGGGCATCGATCATAATCAATAATTCCATCAAATTTTCATTGACTGGATTACAAGTGGACTGGATGACAAAGATATCTTTTCCCCGCACATTTTGACCAATCTCCACCCAGACCTCGGCGTCCGAAAAGCGCTTTACTTGGGCTACACCCAAGGAAATGCCCAGATGCGAAACGATTTCCTCGGCTAAAGGGCGATTCGCATTTCCGGAAAAAACTTGAATATTTTGAACAGGAAAAGTCATAGTGATCATTAGCTGCAGTTAATTATCAAAAATCCTCTAGGCAATGGAATTGGGGCGCCAGGATTCGAACCTGGGAATGCTGGAATCAAAATCCAGTGACTTACCACTTGTCGACGCCCCAAAAAATACAATTAAAAATTAAGAATTTTGAATGAAGAATTGTGGTACCTTAATTCTTAATTTTTAATTCTCAATTCTTAACTTGAGTTCCGCAGATTTTTAGATGTAAATTTCGCTATTTCCAATAAATACTGATTTAACAAGTATTTCCCCTCTCCCTTGAGGGGAGAGGGTTAGGGTGAGGGTGACTTTTGATGCAAACGACATCAGCGACCACCCTCCCTCTAGCTCCCTCCCCTCAAGGGAGGGAGGACTTTTGAGACAAATCATTCTTAAAATCTGCGGAACTCAAGTTCTTAATTAATGTATCCCTCAATCATCGGGTGCTGAATAATCGCTAGGTTTTACTTGGTCGGGTGTTTTAGACTCTACATTCGGTGCACTGAGTAAAGATTGGAGCGGCGCATTAGCCTCAACAGGCGGGGCTTCTGCAGATCCAGTTTGACTCTCTTTTTCATAGGCCTCTAAAACAATTTTTTCTAGTACAGCCCTAAAATCATTATTCAACGGATGAGCAATATCCTTGAAGCTT
Source organism: Deltaproteobacteria bacterium (assembly GCA_015233135.1). Taxonomy (NCBI): domain Bacteria; kingdom Pseudomonadati; phylum Myxococcota; class Myxococcia; species Deltaproteobacteria bacterium. The sequence goes on along the minus strand of JADFYH010000003.1, from coordinate 5,571 downwards.
CCATCCTTCCTTTTTTTGGAAGGCATGGCCACAAACAATCCCGTATTACCCGAGATTACTTTCAAATCCCTGACCACAAAACAATCATCAAAGGTAACGGTGGCGTAAGCCTTCAACTTGTCTTCATTCATTGGGAAAACGCGAACTTCTGTAATCTCCATAAAAATAAAACCAACCCTTTCGCAGCAACAATCGATCAGCAATAATTTTCCACTCGAAACACCTTCCACTTCTTGTCAGAACGACCTTCTATTTTTGAAATGGCTTTATCGGCACTTGCCTTGTCGGGGTAAATTCCAAAAACCGTAGGACCCGAACCCGTCATTTGACTAGCAATTGCCCCTTGATCTACCAATAGCTTTTTGATTTCAGAAATCACTGGAAATTCTTTAATAGTGACCTTCTCTAAATCGTTGTTCAAGAATTTGACAACATCTTTTTTTGTATTGAATACCAAGGGCAATTCCTCGGGTTTAGAGGTCGGTGGATTTCCCGTAGAATTCAAGGCCAAATTTTTGTAAGCCCACTGTGTGGAAACAGGAACACCCGGGTTTACCAACACCAAAGACATTTTTGGAATTTTATTAATTTTTCTCAGTTTGTCCCCAATACCACTAGCAATGGCAGGACCCTCAAAAATAAAAAAGGGCACATCCGCGCCAATTTTTGCACCAATAATCATCAATTTTTCTTTGGGCAATTTTAACTTCAAGAGTTGATTGATTCCCAGAATAACAGCAGCTGCATTGGATGAACCACCGCCCATCCCAGAGGCAATGGGAATGCGTTTATTGATTTTAATCTCCACACCCACATTTCGAGATGAATAAGCCAGAATTTCCTTTGCAGCCCGGTAAGCCACATTGCCCTCGGAAGTGGGAAGAGTGGGATCGTCACTGGTAATAACAATCCCTCGCTCGATGACTTTAATTTCGATTTCGTCCTCCAAATTAATTCGGTCCATCAACATGAGCAGTTCGTGATAACCGTCGGATCGTTTGGAGAGAACGTCTAGCCTAAAATTAAGCTTGGCAGGTGACCTTAAGGTGATGGATTGCATAGTAATATTTTCCCCCTTGAGTATTAAGAATGGGCAGGGCTTATACTTTTTAGCTAAGCTCATGTCAATACTGGTTTTTTATGTTGAAATGATTTTCATTGCAGTGTTATGTGGCGAGCCTATTAGAAATCTTCGCACGGGGGAAGACATGAGAATGTTTTCCACGCGCTCGACCAAGGGAATGAGGGCCTATGAAAATGATCACCCGCGCCAAGACCACGAAGAACAGGGCAAAACTCTCTCAACTCGTTCATCTGAAGGAAGGAGAGGTTAAAAGCTTTGACGGAACCCATATCCACTACAAGTCCCTGGGCCATGGATTACCCATCGTGTGCTGCAATGGCTTGGGAGTCCCAAGCTTCTTTTTTAAATACCTGGAAAACTTCTTTAAGCATACCCATCAAGTGGTTGTTTGGGATTATCGCGGACATGGCGAATCGGAAACTCCAAAAAAATTAGCCAACACCTCCATCAATTCTTTGGTGGAAGACTGCAAGGCTGTTTTAGATCACCTGGAAATCAAAAAAGCCGTCTTGGTAGGCTTTAGCATGGGAACTCAAGTCATATTGGAGATGTATCGAAAGTACCCCCGCTACATTTTGGGTCTTATTCCTCTCATGGGCACTTACGGCAAACCCATGGACACGCTCTACAACAGCCCTTTTTCCAAATATATTTTTGAAGTAGTCACCTTCTTTGCCACCTTATTTCCCAAGCAAGGCAGCGTGGTGAGCCGTTTCCTTCTCAAAAACCCCTTCTGGTATCAATTGGGAGGAATTTTAAAAATGATCGACACCGGCATGGCTAACAAAGAAGATGCCCGGGTTTATATCGATCACATTCTGGGCCTGGATCCCATCTTCTTTACGGATCTCGTCAAAAATATTCAAGAACACTCCACGGAAGATATTCTCAAAAAAATTAAACCCCCTACCCTTGTTGTTGGCGCAGAAAACGATCAATTTACCCCCGTATGGATTGCAAAAAAAATGCATCGCACTATTCCAAACTCGGAACTTTTTATCATTAAAAAAGGCACTCACGCCGCCATTGTCGAGCAACCCGAATTAATCAATCTACGCATCGAAAAATTTTTGAGAGAAAGAATTTAACCCTTCTTGTCATCCCTGCAAAGGCAGGGATCCAGTTGATTTACACGAGATTCCAGCCTCCGCTGGAATGACAAACTAAAAACAGAGGCCCCATGTCCGAAGCACAACCCGAAAAAATAATATTTTCCATGTCCCATGTCGGAAAAGTAGTTCCTCCCAAGCGAGAAATTTTAAAAGATATTTCCCTTTCTTTTTTCTATGGCGCAAAAATTGGCGTACTCGGTTTGAATGGTGCTGGGAAAAGCAGCCTGTTAAAGATTATCGCAGGAGTCGACAAAGACTGCCTGGGAGAGGTGCATTATTCCAAGGGTTATTCGGTGGGCTTTCTTCAGCAAGAGCCCGATCTCGACCCCAACAAAACGGCGAAGGAGTGTGTACAGGAAGGGGTGCAGGAAATTGTTAATTTACTGAAAGAGTTTGAGGACATCAACAATAGCTTTGCGAATCCCATGAGCGACGACGAAATGAACAAGCTCATCGAACGCCAGGCCGCGGTGCAAGACAAGCTCGACACCAGCAACGCCTGGGAACTGGATGCCCGCCTCAACCTGGCCATGGCGGCACTCAACTGTCCAGCGGATGAGGCAAAGATTTCTACGCTTTCCGGAGGAGAGAAACGCCGCGTAGCCTTGTGTCGCCTGCTTCTGCAGGAGCCTGACATTTTATTATTGGACGAACCCACCAATCATTTGGATGCCGAATCGGTGTTCTGGCTGGAACGCCATCTTCAACAATACAAAGGCACTGTCATTGCGGTTACCCACGATCGCTATTTTTTGGATAATGTCGCCGGCTGGATTTTGGAGCTCGACCGTGGCCACGGAATTCCCTGGAAAGGCAATTATTCTTCCTGGCTGGCGCAAAAGGAAGAACGCCTGAGAGTAGAACAAAAGGCAGATGACAAACGCCAGAAAACTCTGGCCCGCGAATTGGAATGGATTCGGCAAAGCCCCTCCGCCCGCCGTGCCAAAAGCAAGGCCCGCATCAGCAATTACGAAATGATGCTGAAGGCAGATAACGAAAAACGCACAGAAGATCTGGAAATTTATATTCCCGCAGGACCTCGCTTGGGTGAGGTGGTGATCGAAGCCAACAACATCAGCAAGGCCTTCGGTGAAAATCTGCTTTACGAAAATTTGAGTTTTAAACTTCCCCAAGGTGGAATCGTGGGAATCATCGGCCCGAATGGGGCCGGAAAAACCACCCTTTTTAAAATGATTTTAGGTGAAGAAAAACCCGACAGTGGCACTTTTAAAATAGGCGAAACAGTGAAGCTCGCTTATTCGAATCAAAACCGCTTCGATTTAAAAGACAGCCGCAGTGTGTATGATGTAGTCTCAGGAGGTCACGAAACCATTAAGCTGGGGGTCAAAGATGTAAACGCCCGCAACTACATAGCCCGCTTCAATTTCACGGGGTCGGATCAGCAAAAAGCCATTAATGTACTCTCCGGAGGAGAACGCAATCGCGTACAGCTCGCTATTACTTTAAAAGAAGGCGCAAACGTGCTGTTGTTGGATGAACCCACCAACGATTTGGATGTCAACACCCTCCGCGCCCTGGAAGTGGCTCTCGAAAACTTCGCCGGTTGCACCGTGGTCATCAGCCATGACCGCTGGTTTTTAGATCGCATCGCCACGCACATCCTCGCCTTCGAAGGAAATTCGCAAGTGGTGTGGTTTGATGGCAATTTTTCGGAATACGAAGAAGACCGACACATCCGCCTAGGATCTGCGGCGGATAAAGTGGAGCGATTTAAGTATAAAAAATTTAAGAAGGCCTAGCCAAAGTCGTGACTCTCCTCAGTGCGATTTCGATTTCTTCAATGCCTCTTTCAATCTCTAGGTCTATCCATCTAGCATGAGCCGAAACATCTTCGAACCAAGTAGCATGACGAGAGAGATCCTCTATTATCATTATCGGGGGCCGGCGCGCCCTAATCCGTGGAGGGGAAGGAAAATTTGCTGTTTCCGTTCCAAACTCTTCATCAAATACTCTTTGAACTCTATCAAGAGCCAATAAAGGCTGGTAGGGGTTTTCTTCCTGATGAGCTCTCACAATCGATAAAAAATGTTCGAAAAACACCTCAGACTCACCTTGAATATCAGGATAATAATCCGTCAGTGTAAAAAAGATGTGTTCAAAAAGATCTGCATAATTGCATGACCTAGAATGGCTTAAGTCGAGAGCAAGCCGATCTATAAATTCAGCGACTTGTTCTTGCGAACAATCTTGGAGTAAATGAACAGAAAAAAGATTATGTGTTTTGAAAATTCTACGAAGCAATTCAACAGAGTTTTTAAGTGAAGAATTTCTCCTTAAAACCTGATTCAAGACAGTATCCAAATATTGTTCAACTTCAAGAGGGTCTGCTCTCCGAAACTCTTTGCTGCTCGTAGTGATTTCCCGTGCTTCAACTCTTGTCTTTCCTTCTACTACTCTAGTTCTGGGACCACTCTCCTCTTTGCTAAGAGCTGGCGCAGTAGATGCAAACACGCCCAGGGGAGCTAGACCCCACTCCGCCGCCCGATTTCCCAAATGCATCGCCCCACCTTCCAATATCTGCCTTACTGAAACATGCGCAGCAAAAGTATCATGGGTGGGATGCACTAAATTCTCTAAAGCCACCCGAGTAGCGGATGAAAAACAGAAATTAATCCCCCCAAAAAGAAAATCAGCAAAGAGGCGTAAAGGCAGGGGTGAAACTTGTTTGAGAAGATGATGACTGAGCAGAGAACCCGGACGCATCAGAGCAAAGTCTGTTGCCGTGCGAACAGTATCTAGAATATTGCAACCGTGTCCCATCAACCAGTTAAAAACCACCGCATTGCCAAAATAATTGCTGCCCCCTGCTACAAGACGCAAGGCCAGCAGACTCATTGCACGAGATTGGAAGAGTTGTCTTAAAGCCACTCTTTCAAATTCTACTCCGGTTCGCGAATCCCCCAAAACTCTTAGACCTGTGGAGAGAACTCCCCTTGAACACAAGCGCCCCGCTGCACCCGCAAGCACCCCAGCCGCGAAGTTGGCAAGCAAAGTCATAGCAAACTCGGAGGTCGCACAATGTTGAAGGGCTTCTCTGGCTTCGTGCGTGAAACCCTCGCAAGCATCACTGAGGTGATGATCTAAAAAAATTTGAGCAGTTTGAGCAAAAGAGAGGTCTCTTGAATTTGAAATGGGGGCAGACATTAGTGTAGCTCCTGTTTAATAGAACAATTGGACTCTATTGGTCTCGGCAGAAGCTCAGAAAAGTTGCTAAGAAAATGATTAGAGGATGCATTTAATTACTGGGGGTAAAAAAGAGCAAAAAGTAAGGAAAGTTTAATTTTGCTTAGAGATAAAAAGAAGGCGAGGATTTCTTGGTTTGAAAAGGACAAGAAAGGAGCCTCGCCTATGATC